>NZ_JBKEVC010000003.1:1407-230746 GCF_056356895.1 Bifidobacterium sp. LH_424 | reverse complement strand
GGACGTCTTCCGGTGGGTCCGTCCGTCGAGAAAAGCTTCGGCGCGAGGCGCATGGGCGCCCGTACCCCAAACCGACACTGGTGGTCAGGTAGAGCATACCAAGGCGATCGAGCGAATCCTGGTCAAGGAACTCGGCAAATCACTCCCGTTCCTTCGGTTTAAGGGAGACCCCCGATGGTGAACCGGCTTGCCCGGGGAGCGGTTGGGGGTGGCACAATCCAGGGGGTAGCGACTGTTTACCAAAAACACAGGTGCATGCGAAGGCGCAAGCCGCTGTATATGCACTGACGCCTGCCCGGTGCCGGAAGGTTAAGAGGATCCGTCAACCCTTTCGGGTGAAGCGGTGAATTCAAGCCCCGGTAAACGGCGGTGGTAACTATAACCATCCTAAGGTAGCGAAATTCCTTGTCGGGTAAGTTCCGACCTGCACGAATGGCGTAACGACTTCCCCACTGTCTCGACCAGGAGCTCGGCGAAATTGCAGTACGAGTAAAGATGCTCGTTAAGCGCAGAAGGACGAAAAGACCCCGGGACCTTTACTATACCTTGGTATTGGCATTCGGTGTGGATTGTGTAGCATAGGCGGGAGACTTGGAAGCATGGACGCCAGTCCGTGTGGAGTCGCAAGGTGAAATACCGCTCTGTTCGCATTGGATGTCTCACCACGAGCAGTGATCCTGCTCTGGGACAGTGCCTGGCGGGTAGTTTAACTGGGGCGGTTGCCTCCCAAAGAGTAACGGAGGCGCTCAAAGGTCCCCTCAGCCCGGTTGGCAATCGGGTGGCGAGTGCAAGTGCACAAGGGGGCTTGACTGCGAGACCGACGGGTCGAGCAGGGACGAAAGTCGGAACTAGTGATCCGGTGCCGGTGTACGGACGCGGCATCGCTCAACGGATAAAAGGTACCCCGGGGATAACAGGCTGATCATTCCCAAGAGTCCATATCGACGGGATGGTTTGGCACCTCGATGTCGGCTCGTCGCATCCTGGGGCTGGAGCAGGTCCCAAGGGTTCGGCTGTTCGCCGATCAAAGCGGCACGCGAGCTGGGTTCAGAACGTCGTGAGACAGTTTGGTCTCTATCCTCTGCGCTCGTCGGAATACTGAGGAGACCTGCCCATAGTACGAGAGGACCTGGGTGGACGAACCTCCGGTACGCCGGTTGTCACGCCAGTGGCACCGCCGGTTGGCTGCGTTCGGAAGGGATAACCGCTGAAAGCATCTAAGCGGGAAGCCCGCTCCAAGATAAGTATTCCCAGGGAACCACGGTTCCTGAGACCCCCCATGAAGAACACGTGGTCGATAGGCCGGACGTGGAAGCCCCGCGAGGGGTGGAGCCGACCGGTACTAACGGGGAAGCGCGACACACATTCATCCCCTCCTATAGGGGACGGCATCAACCTCTTTCTGCGAATGCACGCGACACGGAGCAACCGTGACGTCACAACCCAAACGATCAACATGAAGCGTCCACCATCCGGTCCCCAAGCCACCAGCATCCAGGGAGGAACATCCCTGATAAGAGAAGATTTGCGGCGGTCATAGCCCAGGAGAGACGCCCGGTCCCATTCCGAACCCGGAAGCTAAGACCTGGCACGGCGATGGTACTGCACCCGAGAGAGTGTGGGAGAGTAGCACGCCGCCGCATTATAACGATCAGGACCCCCGGTCGAGCACACGCTCCCGGGGGTCCACGCATACCCAGACATGTTCCACCAAGCGGGCGAAAAGTGGACATCGCCCGTCATTCCAACCATCGCCGTTGTTACGATGGACTGTTATGAGCGAGAACATCATGCGAATCATCGACCTTCGCGGTCAAGTCCTGTCCCGTGCCGAACTGCTGGCCGCGATGCCGCGCGCCGCCATGGGCACCTCCGAAGCCACCGATCTGGTGCGCCCCATCCTCGACGACGTCAAGGAGCGCGGCGCGGCCGCCCTGCGCGACTTCGAGGAGAAGTTCGACCATGTGCGCCCCGAGCACCTGCGCGTGCCCGAAGAGGCCATCCAGGATGCGCTCACCACGCTCGACCCGGAAGTGCGCGCTGCCATCGAGGAATCCGTGCGCCGCGCCCGCGCCGTCGCCGCCAACCAGGTGCCGAAGGACTTCCACACCGATCTCGCGCCCGGCGCTCGCGTCGCCGAACGCTGGATCCCAATCCAGCGCGTCGGCCTGTACGTGCCCGGCGGCAAGGCCGTGTACCCGAGCTCCGTCATCATGAACGCCGTGCCCGCGCAGGCCGCCGGCGTCGAATCCCTCGCCATCGCGACCCCGCCGGCCCGCGACAACGACAAGGGCCTGCCGAACAAGACCATCCTCGCCACCTGCGCCATCCTCGGCGTCAAGGAGGTGTACGCGGTGGGCGGCGCCCAGGCCATCGCCATGTTCGCCTACGGCGCGAAGGGCTCCGAGCCGCAGGATGGCGCCGTGCTGTGCGATCCGGTCGACAAGATCACCGGCCCGGGCAACATCTTCGTCGCCACCGCCAAGTCCCTCGTCTCCGCGTTCGTCGGCATCGACGCGGTCGCCGGCCCCACCGAGATCGGCATCATCGCCGACAAGGACGCGAACCCGAGCCTCGTGGCCGCCGACCTCATCGGCCAGGCCGAGCATGACGAGCTCGCCGGCTCCGTGCTGTTCACCGATTCGCCGGAGCTCGCCGAGAAGGTGCAGGAGAACCTGAACTACCGCGTGCCGCGTACCGAGCACGCCGAACGCGTCCACACGTCCCTTTCCGGCACGCAGTCCGCCATCGTCCTCACTGACGGTCTCGACCAGTCCATCGACGCGGCCAACGCCTACGCGGCCGAACACCTCGAGATCCAGACCGCGAACGCGGACGAGGTCGTCAAGCGCATCAAGAACGCGGGCGCCATCTTCCGCGGCCCCTACTCGCCGGTGCCGCTCGGCGACTACATGTCCGGCTCCAACCACGTGCTGCCCACCGGCGGCACCGCCCGCTTCGCCGCCGGTCTCGGCGTGCACACCTTCATGAAGCCCGTCGAGGTCATCGAATACGACGAGGAAGGTCTGAAGGCCCTCGCCGCGCGCATCAACGCGTTCGCCGTGTCCGAGGACCTGCCCGCCCACGGCGAGTGCGTGCTGTCCCGCTTCGTCAAGGATCCGTACGACAAGGCGACCCTGCGCGAGCAGGAGAAGGAAGCTGGTCTGCTGTGAGTGCCATCCCCTCGAACCTGCCCCTGAGGAACGATCTGATCGGCGAGGAGCCGTACGGCGCGCCGCAGCTCGACGTGCCCGTCTGCCTCAACGTCAACGAGAACCCGTATGCGCCCGATCCGGCCGTGTGCGACACGATCGCCCGCCGCGTGCGCGAGATCGCCCCCACGCTGAACCGCTACCCGGACCGCGAGCACATCGAACTGCGCCGTGCATTCAGCGACTATCTCGCCCGCGAGTCGGGCACGCGCCTCGACGTGGACGAACTGTGGGGCGCGAACGGCTCCAACGAGATCATGCTCCAGCTGTTCCAGGCGTTCGGCGGTCCGGGCCGCACCGCGCTCGGCGCCGACCCCACGTACTCGATGTACCCGGAGTACGCGCGCGACACGTTCACCGGCTGGAAGCTCGCCCACCGCAACGAGGACTTCACGCTCAACGTGGAGAAGACCATCGAGGCGATCCACGAGGTCAAGCCGTCCATGGTGCTGCTCACCAGCCCGAACAATCCGACCGGCACGCCGCTGCCGATGGAGGACATCGAGCGCATCCTCGCCGCCTGCGAGACCGCCGAGGTGGAGGGCGCCGGCGAAGGCGTGCACCCGATCCTCGTCATCGACGAGGCGTATGTGGAGTTCCGCAACCCCGGCACCCCGAGCGCCGTGAGCCTCATCAAGGACCATCCGAACCTGGCCGTCAGCCGCACGATGAGCAAGGCGTTCGCCTTCGCCGGCGCGCGCGTCGGCTATCTCGCCGCGTCCAAGGGCATCATCGACTGCGTGCGCATCGTGCGCATGCCGTACCATCTGTCGGCCGTCACCCAGGCCGCCGCCCTCGCCGCGTTCGAGCACACCGACGAGCAGCTGAGCCGCGTCGGCCACCTGCGCGAGACGCGCGAGGCGACCGCCGCATGGCTGAAGGAGCAGACCTACAAGGGCGTGCATCTCGAAGTCGCCGAATCCGGCTCCAACTTCCTGCTGTTCGGCGGACGCTTCGACAAGCGCGACGCGATCTTCGACGAGCTGTTGAAGCGCGGCGTCCTCATCCGCGTCGTCGGCCCGGACGGCTGGCTGCGCGTGTGCATGGGCACCGACGAGGAGATGGCGCGATTCCGCGACGCCCTCGCCGAGACCCTGCGCATCGTGGAAGCCGAATGACGTCAGGCGAGCAACGTCCCGACATCACCACGTCGCAACGCAGACTTTCCCGCAACTTTCCTGAAGGAGCAACACCATGGCGCGCACCGCGCACATCGTCCGTGAGACCAGCGAGTCGCACATCGACCTCGAACTGAATCTCGACGGCACCGGCCAGACCGACATCGACACCTCCGTGCCGTTTTACAACCACATGATGAACGCGCTCGGCAAGCATTCGCTCATCGACCTGAAGATCCACGCGCACGGCGACACCGACATCGACGTGCACCACACCGTGGAGGACACGGCCATCGTGTTCGGCGAGGCGCTCAGGCAGGCGCTCGGCGACAAGCGCGGCATCCGCCGCTTCGCCGACGCCACCGTGCCGCTCGACGAGGCGCTCGCCAAGGCCGTCGTCGACATCTCCGGCCGTCCGTACGTGGTGTGCTCCGGCGAGCCGGAAGGCTACGAATACTGCATGATGGGCGGCCACTTCACCGGCTCCCTCGTGCGCCACGTCATGGAGTCGATCGCGCTGCACGCCGGCATCTGCCTGCACCTGCAGGTGCTCGCCGGCCGCGATCCGCACCACATCGCCGAAGCCGAGTTCAAGGCGTTCGCGCGTGCGCTGCGGTTCGCCGTCGAACCCGATCCGCGCATCGAGGGTCTGATCCCGAGCACGAAGGGATCGCTGTGATGTCCGGCTGGGACGATGGCAAGAGCGGCGGCCCCGACGATTTCGATCCGGACGCGGGCCATCTTTCCGATGACGACATCGCCAAGGCGATGGAGGGCTTCGAAAAGGAGTTCGCGCAGGAGAGCGATACCGGCGATGCCGACGGATCCGGCGCCTCCGCCTCCGACGGCGACCTGCCGGACATCGACGGCATCGACATCCCCGATGATGCCTCCTCGATCGATCCTGCCACCGGATTCGAGGACGCGCTCGAAGGACTGCTCGGCAACAAGGCGAAGATGGCGGCGCTCGTCACGCGCATCGCGTCGGCGCAGCTGCTCGCCGCGTTCTGCCAGCTGTCCGACATCTCCGCCGACTGCATCGGCTCCAACCAGGGTGCCGTCGCCGTGCTGCGCAGTCTCGACGGCGACGCGCCCGAGGCTGCGGCGCGCGACATCACCACCGTCGTCGGCGGCATGAGCGTCGTGCTCGGCGTCAACCGCGCCGACAAGCTCGAAGTCACCCTGTACGCGGGCGGACAGGCCGGCTCCACGCTCGCCCCGCCCATCCTGTTCAATTCGACGCCGCGGTTCGTGGAGGATCTCATGCTCGGCATCACCACCGTCGCCCAATTGAAGTCGAAGGGCTTCGAAGTGGTCGACTCGGGGAGCATGGACCACGATCAGGCGATGAAGGTGATCGCCGACCACACGCGCATGGGCCGTGGGGGAGCCACCCGCGGTTCCAGCATCGAATAACCTGTCACATCGATAAGGAGAATCCCGTGACCACAGCAGTCGTCTTCGACTATGGATTCGGCAACGTGCGCTCCATGGTGCGTGCGCTCGCACGACTCGGCGTCGACACATCGCTCACCTCCGACTACCGTCAGGCGCTCGAGGCCGACGGTCTCGTCGTGCCGGGCGTCGGCGCGTTCGCCGCCTGCATGGAGGGCCTGCGCCACGTGCAGGGCGACCGCGTGATCGTCGACCGTCTGCGCGCCGGACGCCCGGTGCTCGGCGTGTGCGTCGGCGAACAGGTGATGTTCGAGACCGGTCATGAGCATGGCGAAAACGCCGCCGGCGTCGGCCTGATCGGCGGCTCCGTCGACCCGCTCGACGCGGACGTCGTGCCGCACATGGGCTGGGATACGGTCGAAGGCGCGGAAGGCTCCACGCTGCTCAAGGGCGTGGAGGACGAACGCTTCTACTTCGTCCACTCCTACGCCGCGCATGAGGCGACGGCGAAGGATTTGTCCGGACTCCAAATCGAGATCGCCGACGAACAGCACGTCACCTGGTGCACGTACGGCCGCAGCCGGTTCGTCGCCGCCTACGAGCGCGGGCCCCTGTCGGCCACCCAGTTCCACCCGGAGAAGTCCGGCGATGCGGGAGCCCAGCTCCTGAAGAACTGGATCGCCACGTTCTGACCGACGTCACCGGCCGCCATCGTCACAACCGCGTCATCGCGGCCAACCACCAATCCCCGAGAAAGGCTCCCATCATGTCCCTCACCCTGCTTCCCGCCGTCGACGTGCGCGACGGCAAGGCCGTGCGACTGCGCCAAGGCGAGTCCGGCTCCGAAACCGACTACGGCTCCCCGCTCGAGGCGGCGCGCACGTGGGTTGAATCCGGCGCGGAATGGATCCACCTCGTCGACCTCGACGCCGCGTTCGGCACCGGCGACAACCGCGCCCAGCTGCGCGAGATCGTCCACGAGCTCGGCAGCCGCGTCAACATCGAGATGTCCGGCGGCGTGCGCGACGACGCGTCGCTCGACGCCGCGCTCGAAGCCGGCGCCGCCCGCGTCAACATCGGCACCGCCGCGCTCGAGAACCCGGAATGGACACGCAAGGCGATCGCGAAATACGGCGACCGTGTGGCCGTCGGTCTCGACGTGCGCGGGCACACGCTCGCCGCGCGCGGCTGGACGCGCGAAGGCGGCGACCTGTTCGAGACGATGAAGATGCTCGACGATGCCGGATGCTCGCGCTACGTCGTCACCGACGTCGCGCGCGACGGCATGATGAGCGGGCCGAACCTCGACCTGCTGCGTGAGGTCGCCGAACGCACCGACGCGAAGGTGACCGCCTCCGGCGGCATCTCCAAGCTCGACGATCTGAGGAACATCCGCGAGCTCGCCGACCTCGGCGTCGACTCCGCGATCCTCGGCAAGTCGCTCTACGCGCGCGCGTTCACGCTCGAAGAGGCGCTCGAGGTCGCGAAGTAGGCATCGGAAGGCCATGTGACCAAGTAGGTGCCGGATGTCGTCCGAAGGATGACGATCGATGAGCCGGCGCGGGAAATCCCGGAAGATACGCAAGTCTTCCGGGATTTCTTGTGTTGACGTCGTCTCAGTGCAAGGATTCCCGGAAGAAGGGGATGATTTCCGGGAATCCTTGCGCCGAGAAAGGGCGGCGCCGTGCCGAGAGAGGTCGGCGCCAGGATTCCCGGAGGGGTGGAGCGTGTCCCTCACATCCTCTACGCGCAGGGCAGCTGGCCTTTTTTGATCATCTTCTCGAAGACGGCGTAGTCCTCGTCGTTCTGTTCGGCGTAGCTGACGGCGAACGAGGCGATCGCCTGGTCGAACTCGTCGGAGCCGCCCAGATAGTTCGCGATCGCGATCGAATCGCCGGTGCGCGCATGCGCGTGGGCGAGGCACCAGGCGCACATGCGCGCCAGATCGGACAATGCCGTGGCGTTGAGATTGTCGATGTCGATCGACCCCTTGCCGTTCCACAGCTGACGCACGTAGTAGTCGCGCTTCCTGCCGTCCTCGGCGAGGAAGCTCGTCCAGCCGAGCAGCACATCCGCCGTGGACTGGATGAGCTTCTGGCCCTGCACCACGCGTTCACCGTGCGTCGCGTACGGGGAGGCGCCGCAGTAATGCTCGAGCACCGAATACGTGGCCTCCTTCATCTGGATCATCATCGGATCGTCGATGTCGCGCGCGATCCACACGCTCGCCCACGCGCGCTGGCCCACCGAACCGACGCCCACGACCTTGCGCGCCGCATCCTGATAACGGAAATGGTCGAACACCCAGCGGCGGTCCTCGTACAGCGAGTGACGGTAGTTCTCGAACAGCGTGTCGAGACGGGCCTGCAACGCGTCGAGATCCGCGTAGCTGTCGAGCTCGTTGATCGGCACGAGCTCGGGCGGATTCGACTTGAACCTGAGCTTGCCGTCCTTGAACCGGCACAGTTTCGCGGCGGCCGCGTCGTTGTCCTTGAGCAGCGCCTTCATCGCGGCCTGGCGCAGCGTGCCGTTGCGCTTGCCGCCGCCGGTCGTCTCGAACCGGTCGAGCGTCTCCTCCACGTCGAGATGCTCGTACCAGGCGTCGAGATAATCCATTTCGGAGAACCATTTGATGCGCTCGCGGTATTCGCGCGTGCATTGGAGCACGGCCTCGCGGATCGCCTTCTCCTTGAGCTTGTTCGCCCGGCCGCAGATCTCCACGGACACGGCGAGACGCTTGAGATCCCACTCCCACGGTCCGGTCGCCGTCTCGTCGAAGTCGTTGATGTCGAACACGAGACGGGCGGAGGGGGAGCGGAAGATGCCGAAATTGCCGATGTGCGCGTCGCCCACGCACTGCACGGGGATGCCGGTGACCGGCGTGGTCGCCAGATCGTTCGTCATGATGAGCACCGTGCCGCGGTAGAACGTGAACGGGCTGGCGCTCATGCGCTTGTAACGCAGCGGGATCAGATCGGGCACGCGGATCGCGGACTGCTCCTCGAGCAGGTCGATCGCCTCGCGGCGGCCCGACCGCACCTGCCAGACGGCGTGCGATTCGAGCGGCGCCTTCGCGCGTGCGGCGATGCCGGCGCGCGAACGCTCGCGGGGGGAGTCGGCCCGTTCCCATGACGTGACGTCGATGGGCGGATTGGCGGATGGGGTGAGATGGTCTTGTGCGGCTTCGCTCATGGGCACCACTGTAGCGTGACGTGCGCCGAGGTAACAAAGCCCTAACACGTGGGTGTGAGGATTGGGCACTATGGATAAGCAACAGGAGTTCGCCCTGCGCACCGTCGAGGAACGCGACGTGCGCTTCATTCGTCTATGGTTCACGGACGTGCTCGGCACGCTGAAGTCCGTGGCCATCGCGCCGGCGGAACTGGAGGCTGCGTTCGAGGAGGGGCTCGGATTCGACGGTTCGGCCATCGAGGGCATGACGCGTGTGTCCGAGGATGACATGATCGTCAAGCCGGATCCCTCCACCTTCCAGATCCTGCCGTGGCGCGGCGGACCGCAGGGGACGGCCCGCATGTTCTGCGACGTGCTCACCCCGGACGGCGAGCCCAGCCTCGGCGACCCGCGCCACGTGCTGAAGCGTTCGCTCGCCAAGGCGAAGGAGAAGGGCTTCACGTTCTACGTGCACCCCGAGATGGAGTTCTACCTGTTCGAGCAGCAGGACGACTGGTCGAAGGCCCCGACGCCGATTGACGAGGGCGGCTATTTCGACCACGTGCCGCGCAGCCCCGGCATGGACTTCCGCCGCGCCACCGTGAACATGCTCGAGCAGATGGGCATCTCGGTGGAGTATTCGCATCATGAGGCGGGCCCCGGCCAGAACGAGATCGACCTGCGGTACGCGGACGCGCTCACCACGGCCGACAACATCATGACGTTCCGCACCGTGGTCAAGGAGATCTCGCTGGAACGCGGCATCCACGCGAGCTTCATGCCCAAGCCCCTGGCCGACGCGCCCGGCTCCGGCATGCACACGCATCTGAGCCTGTTCGAGGGCGACGCGAACGCGTTCTACGAGGCCGGCCAGGAGTTCAACATGTCCCTGACCGCCCGCCAGTTCGCGGCCGGCATCCTCCACCATGCGGCGGAGATCTGCGCGGTCACCGACCAGTACGTGAACTCGTACAAGCGCCTGTGGGGCGGCAACGAGGCGCCGAGCTATATCTGCTGGGGCCACAACAACCGTTCCGCGCTGCTGCGCATCCCGCAGTACAAGCCCGGCAAGGGCAATTCCGCGCGCATGGAGTTCCGCGGCCTCGACCCGGTCGCCAACCCGTACCTCGCGTACTCGGTACTGCTGGCCGCCGGCCTCGACGGCATCGAGAAGCAGATGACGCTGGCCGAGCCGACGAGCGACGACGTGTGGGAGCTCACCGACGAGGAGCGCCAGTCCATGGGCATCGAGCCGCTGCCGCGCTCGCTCGGCGCCGCGCTGAAGATCATGGAGAAGTCCGATTTCGTGGCGGACGTGCTCGGCGAGCACGCGTTCAACTACTTCCTGCGCAACAAGCGTCAGGAGTGGGAGGAGTACAACCGCCAGGTCACCGCGTACGAGCTCAAGACGTACCTGCCGAAGCTGTAACGGCTGTAACGCGGTCGGCGCGCGCATGCGTGAAGGCGGGGTTTCCTATCGCCGGAAGCCCCGCCTTTTCCATATGATCCGCCACGGGTCGCGGCCGCGGCGGTCAGGAGACGGTGAACGTCCTCGTGACGGGCTTCGTGTCCGACGGCTGCGCGGAGGACCGGATGCGCACCTCGACCTTCCCGGGCTCGTCGGCGAGGTAGGCGACCTTGATTCGGGCCGACGCGCCGGAATCCAGGCGCAGCAGCTGTTCGTTGGCCGTGTAGTCGTCGCCGTCATGCTCGGGCAGGTACGTCATGTCGAGCTTCGACCCGTCCTTCCATACTTCGATGCTGGCCATGTCGGTCAGGCCTTGGGGTTTGTTGCGCTTGTTCACCCACGCATAGGTGACGACGATTGTGTGCTCGCCCCTGCTCGTGTCCGGTCCGCGCTCCGCCTTCAGCGGCTTCACGTAGCCGAGGACCGTCGTGCCGCGCCAGTCGCGCAACGGAATGTAGCTCTTGAGATCGGATTCGTCGGGTGCCGTGGCCTTGGGAACGGAATCCAGTGCGATGCGTTCGAACGCCTCGCCCATCGGCCTGTCCGCGGCGACGGAGAACGCGGCGGACACCGCGTCGGTCCCGTGGAATCCGAGCGCCGTGAACCTCACCGGCGCGGACGCGTCCATGATCCGGTAGGTGGACTGGATCGAGGTCTTCTCCTTCGGCATGACGGTCCGTTGCCGTGAGTCCGCGTCGTAGCCTTCGAGCGGCGTGTGGTGCTCGCCGTTCTCGTAGACGTCCTGCACGGAGGAGCGCGGAAGCTCCAGCCCGTGCTGCGAGGCCTGCGGGTCGGAGATCAGGTTGAGCTGTATCGCATGCTCCGAGGTGTTCTCCAGCGTGAAATAGACGACGATGAGCGGTCGGCCGTCGATACGGTCCACGCCTCCCGACACGGCCTTGTCGACGGTGAGGACGGCCGTGTCGTCCGTGTCGCTTCCGGTCAACGGGCCGTTGCCCTCCTTGACCGATATCTCCGGGTCCTGCGGTGCCGGCGTCGTGCTCCAGGACGATGATGATGACGATGATGATATGGACTTCATGGCGCGTGTGACCCGCCAGAAGCCCACGAGCTGGGGGACGACCAGCACGGCCACGGCGGCGACGATGAGCAGCGTGCGCACCCGGCGCATCGTCGCTTTCTCGGATTGGTCGGCCCCGCCGGAGTTGTTAGGTTTGCCGGGTTTATCGGGGTTATCGGGTTTATCGGGTTTATCGGGTCCGCCGCCTTCGCGTGGACCGTCGGCCCCGCTGTTCCCATTGATCGTGTCGTTCGTATCCGGCTTGCCGGTCCCGCCATCGGTCCCGGCGCCGTCGCCGTCCCACCTGATCTGTCCGCCATCGGAATCGCCGAACATGCCGCGCCCCTTCCACCCGCGTGTCGCTTCATCTCCATTGTAGGGCTGGGCCAATAGCATGCACATGGAACGACATGACGAGGAAGAACCAGGAAGATGACGAATAATCCCGCACCCGTGACGGAACCCGGCGAGAAACCGGTTTCGACCCGATCCGACCGCTTCTTCAACCTGCCGGTGACGATTCTCGTCCTCGCGAGCTTCATGCTCGGCATGAGCGAGTTCGTGGTCGTCGGCATCCTGCCCGACATCGCGCAGGGACTCAAGGTGTCCGAGGTGACCGTCGGCAACCTCGTCGCCCTGTTCGCGTTCGTCTACGCGCCGGTCACGCCGCTCGGCTCCGCCATCTCCGCCCGGTTCCCGCGCTTCGCGACCTACCTGACGCTCATGGGCGTCTTCCTCGTCGGCAACCTCCTGTGCGCGCTCGCGCCCAACTACGCCGTCCTGCTGGTCGCCCGCATCATGATTGCGCTCGTCTCCGGCACGCTCGTCGCCATCGCCATGACCTACGCGCCCGACGTCACCACGGACAAATACCGCACCAAGTTCATCGCATGGGTGTTCTCCGGGTTCTCCATCGCCTCCGTCGTCGGCGTGCCGTTCGGCACGTGGGTGGCGAACACGTTCAGCTGGCGCATCACGTTCCTCATCATCACCGCCGCCACCGCGGCGCTCATGGCGATGATGTTCCTCGTCCTGCCGCGCAACTCGCACCCGGTGACCATCGGCTTCCTGCGCCAGTTCCGTCTCTTCTTCGACCACCGTATCTGGGGCGGCGTGCTCACCGTCGTGTGCGGCGCGGCCTCCAGCTACGTGTTCTACACGTATCTGACGCCGATCATGCGCGACGAGATCGGCGTGCCCGAACGCTACGTGAGCATCGGACTCGTCCTCTACGGCGTCGCCTGCCTGTGGAGCAACCTGTACGGCGGCAAGCTCGCCGAGCGCGGCCGCGGCGTCGAACCGCTCGTGCGCACGCGCCCCGTCTTCTGCCTGCACACCGTGCTGCTCGCCACGCTCGCGCTCGCGCCCGTCGTCCCCGTGTACGGCGCGATCCTGCTCGTCGCCCTCGGCATGATGATGTACCTGTTCAACTCGTCGTCGCAGGTGCTGTACATGGACGTCGCCGCCCAGTCGCACCCGGGATCGATGAACCTCGCCGCCTCGCTCAACTCGATGAGCTTCAACATCGGCATCGCCATCGGATCCGCGGTCGGCGGACTCGTCAACGACCATCTGGGACTCACCTGGCTCGGCCCGTTCGGCGCCGTCTTCGCCGCGCTCGCCGTCGTCATCACCACGCTGCTGCGTCGTTATGTGACGGCGGAGGAACCGGCCGAAACCGCCGCAATGTGAGCTTGCCCACAGCGCAAGCTTTTTCCACCGGTTTTTCAGGTTTTTCTAGGCTTTGGGGTCGGTGGCTTCCCTATGATGGCAAGGCAGGGGAATACCACGAATCGTGGTATTTGATATTTCAGCCTATTCATCGATTGCAAAGGGAAACCATATGCGTCGCAAAGCGATCTCGACCATCATCGCCGTCATCGGCATCCTCGCCGCGGCCGCCGACATGATACTGCTGTTCGCCGGCAGGGGGAGCGCCGCCTCCCCGTCGGTGGCCTCGGGCACGCCGCTGGGGTCGGACACGTCCGGCTCCTCGTCCGCCTCCGGCAAGGGAACCTCCGACTCGGCGGCATCGGATGGCGGTTCCGGTTCCGGTGCCGATTCCGATTCCAGCACCGGATCCACCGATGATTCCGATGGCTCCGATGGCACCTCGTCCGATTCGGGCGCGTTCAAGGACGGCGTCTACACGGGCGCGGTCGTCGCCACATCCAAAGGCGACGTGCAGGTGCAGGTGACCGTGGCCGACGGCAAGGTCACGCAGGTCGCCGCCGTCAAATACCCGAGCGACAACCCGCGTTCGCTCGGAATCGCCCAGCAGGCGATCCCGCAGCTGTCCGACGAGGCCGTCAAGGCCCAAAGCGCCGACATCCAGATGGTCTCCGGCGCGACCGAGACCTCCACAGGATTCATCGGCTCGCTGCAGGACGCGCTCGACCAGGCGAAGTGACATGACGTCCACCGCCATCGCCTACCACGCCACGGACGACGGCATGCTGCGCACCGCGGTCTTCCACCTCATGACCATGCCGTTCACGCTGCGTCTGAGGCGCGCCGACGAATCCGTCCTGCGCGGGGCCGCCGAATCATGCCGTGAATTCCTGTCGCACGTGGACCGCACGTTCTCGCCGTTCCGCGACGATTCGCTCACCTCGCGCGCCAATCGCGGCGACTGGAGCGGCCTGCTCGACGACCACGACTTCCACGAGGTCTATGCGCGTGCCGCCATGGCCGCCGACGTCACGCACGGCCATTTCCGTGCGATGCGCGACGGACGCTACGATCCGGTCGGCCTGGTCAAGGGGTGGGCCATCGAACGCGCGTTCACGCGCTTCCTGCGCCCGCTGCTCGACGCCGGACGCGCCGAGGCGGCGGCGCTCGGCGGCGGAGGCGACATGCAGCTGGGCGTCGCCTCCGATAGCGATTACGTCTGGGGCGTCGGCATCGAAGATCCGCGCGACGCCGGCATGCTCGCCGGCACCGTGCGTCTCGCCGACGGGGCGGTCGCGACCAGCGGCACGTCGAAACGCGGCGAACACATCGACCGGACGGCCGACGACCTCATCCAGGCCACCGTCATCGGCACGCATCTGACCGACGCGGACATGTGGGCCACCACCGCCATCGCCGCCGGACGCGAGCGGTTCGCAGATCTCGTCGCCGGGGAATCCGATTCGCTGTTCTCCGCATTGCTCATCGACCGGGACGGGGCCAAGCACACCGTCACGCCGCATCCCGCATCGGCGGCGTGACGACGACCGCGACGCCGCTTCATCCCAACCACAATCACCGCTACCTAGCGAACCCGCATATCGAAAGGACATCGCAACCATGCTGCGACGCATCACCACATCCACCGCCCTCGCCTGGGTGGTGGCGCTGTTCGTCATCCCGCTGCCGTTCCTCGCCGCGCTGAGAGCCGGAATGCCCGCGTTCTTCGCGGACATGTCCGCCGGCATCGGCATCGGCGTCGTCGCGTACGTGTGGATGCTCACCGCCGTCTACCTGGCCGGACGGCCGCGTTGGGTGGACCGCACGGTGGGCCTTCCCCACATGTATATGATCCACGGCGTGCTGAGCCTGTTGGCCATCGCGCTCGCGTTCCTGCACGCCAACCTGCTGCCCGCAGAAGGCCTGACCAAACTGTTCGGAGGCGCCGGCCTCTACCTGTTCATCTTCCTCGCCGTCTACTCGTTGGTGTTCATGGCCGGATGGCTGTCGGCCCGCGTGCGGTGGGTGGCCTCGCTCAAGCGCGCCTTGGAACGGGTGTTCCGTCATGAGTCGAGCGTGTGGATCCACCGTCTCAACCTCGTGGCCGTGGCGCTCATCTTCCTGCACGTGCAGTCCATCGCGTTCGTGCGCGACGATCTGCCGTTCATCATCCTGTTCGATGCCGCCACCGTGGCCGTGTTCGTCTGGTACGTGGTCTCCAAAATCCGCCAGCGCGCCGGTGCCGTCGCCGCCCGTGTGACCGACGTGCGTCAGGTCGCGTCGGGCGTCACCGAGCTCACCCTCGACGTGCCCGCCAAGGACGCCCGATGGGAGCCCGGCGATTTCACGTTCATCCGCTTCCCCGAGACGAAGGGCATGCGTGAATACCATCCGTTCTCGATGATCAACACGGCCGTCGGCGCGCAGACGGGTTCCGGACTGGTGCCCATGCGCTTCGACATCCGCGCCGACGGCGATTTCACGCGCCGCATCGCCACGTTGCCCGTGGGCACGCCGGCGCTCGTGCAGCCGAGCTACGGCCGCTACCGTCGCTTCATCGACGAACATGCGGACGGCGCGCCGTTGGTCATGCTCGGTGGCGGCATCGGCGTGACGCCGCTGCTGTCGCTCATCGAGGCGTATGCGCCGACCGGCAGAAGCGTGACCCTGCTCTACGGCGCGCGCGGCGAACAGGACCTCGTGCATGCGGACGACCTGCGCGCGATGGACCACGACCACGCCAACGTGCACGTCCCCCTGCGCGCCGGCGGCCGTTTCGAGGAGAAGGACGTCGCTGACGCCATGCGTCCGGGCGCGCTCTACCTCATCGCCGGCCCCTACGGGATGCTCAGGGCGTGGCGCGCGTTCCTGCTCAAGCGGGGCGTCAACGCCGACGACATCTACTACGAGCCGTTCGCGATGTGATTGCGATTGAGGCCGGGCATCGGTTCCCGTCGGGCCGGTTCCGTCAGACGGAACCATCAGGCCAGCACGGACAGCGCGGCGAGCGCGGCCAGATAGAGGACGAGCACGGCGGCGAACGCCACGTCGCGTGCGGCGACCCGCATCACGCGCCAGTGCGTGCGGCGGGCGCCCTCCTCATAGCAGCGGGCGTCCAACGCAAGCGAGAGGTTGTCCGCGTGACGCAGCGCGCCGGCGAAGATCGGGACGATGATCGCCGTCATCGCCCTCACCCGCTGCGGGAGCGTCCCCGTCTCGATCGAACCGCCGCGCGCCGCCTGCGCGTCCGCCACGGCCTGCGCCTCCACGGCCAGCGTGGGGATGAACCGCAGGGCGAGGCTCAGCACGAGTGCGATCTCCTGCGTGTGCACGCCGAGCCGGTGCAACGGTGAGAGAAGCGAGGCGAACGCGTCGGTGATCGCGGTGGGGGTGGTCGTCGCGAGGAACACCGCGCCCAGGATGATGACGAGCGCGAAACGGCACGTGTACAGCACGGCCGTGGCCACGCCGTCGTCCGTCACGGGGATGGGACCCAACGTGAACAGCGTGTCGCCGGTGCGCACGAAGAACATGTTGAGCAGCCCCATCACCGTGAACAGGCCGAGGAACATCCTCACCGAGCCGAGCAGCCGTGCGGGCCTGATGCGTGCGGCCGTGGCCACGCCGGCGGTGAACGCCGCGCCGAGCAGTAGCTGCCATGCGTTCCCGATCGCGAACGCGGAGAACATGGCGACGAGGAACGCCACCATCTTGACGCGCGGGTCGAGACGGGCCATGGGGGAGGACTTGGCGGCGGTCCGGGCGCCGGCGCGTGGAACATTCCGTGAAACGTATTGTGAAACGCCTTGTGAAACGTCCTGTGGCGCATCCGCGCCCGCGGGGATGCCGAGAGCGTCGTGCGTCGTACCGGCATCGGACGCCGACAACGCCGCCATATCGACGATGCGGTCGGCCATGCGACGGGCCTCCTGATGGCTGTGGGTGACGACGAGGATGGTCACGCCCTGCGTCTTGAGCTCGTCGACGAGCCGGTAGATGCGTTCGCGCGCGTCCGCGTCAAGACCCGCGGTCGGCTCGTCCATGACCAGCAGCTTCGGCCTGCACGCGATGACGCCGGCGATGGCGGCGAGCCGCTGCTGTCCACCCGACAGATCGAACGGGGAACGGTCGGCGAGACCGTCCAGACGTGCGACCCGCAGCGCCCAATCCACGCGCTCGTCGATCTCGGTCCGCGGCAGCCGCTGATTCGTGGGACCGTACGCCACGTCGTCACGCACCGTATCGGCGAACAGCTGGCGTTCCGGATGCTGCATGACGAGCCCCACCGTGCGGCGCAGCGCGGCGAGGTCGCGCCGTTTCGCCTTCTCGACGTGGATGCCGTCCACGATGATCGAACCGGAATCCGGCTTGGCGAGCGCGCACACGAGCCGCAGCAGCGTCGACTTGCCGGAACCGTTCGCGCCCATCAGCGCCACCGTCTCGCCACGGCGGATCCCAAGCGACACGTCGTCGAGGATCGGCCCGCCGCCGGCGTAGGCGTAGGAGACGTGGGAGACGGACAGCATGATGTCGGTGGCGGGGGAGTGCGTCGCCTGTCGCGGGACCACCCCCACCCGCTTCGCGGGAGCCCCCACCGGCGGGGGCGAAGGACATGCGTCGTCGTCCGCCATCCGACCATGTTCGAGCCGCACGACGCGACCCGCCCGCGCGATCTCGTCCGGATGGTGCGTCACGTGGACGATGGTCGTGCCGGCGGCATGCAGCTCGTCGAGCACGTCCATCACCTCGCGTCGCGCCAACGGGTCGAGCATGGCGGTCGGCTCGTCGAGCACGAGCAGGCGTGGGCGCATGGCGAGCATGCCTGCGATGGCGGCGCGCTGCTGCTGGCCGCCGCTCATGCGGATCGGGTTCGCGCGGCGCATGTCGTCCAGTCGCACGGCGTGCAATGATTCGGCGATGCGCTCGCCGATGCCGCCGCGCCCGTTGCCGTCGTCGCCGTCGCGCGGTATGCCGAGATTCTCCGGTCCGAACGCCACATCGTCCTCGAGCACGGTGGTGACGAGCTGGTCCTCCGGATTCTGGAACACGGCGCCGATGCCCCGACGGGCCGCACGATAGGCGTCCGCGTCTGGACCGGCGTCGGAGAAGACGGTATGGCCGAGCAGGATCACGGCGCCTGCATCAGGCGCGGCGAGACCGGCGACGAGACGGGCGAGCGTCGATTTGCCCGATCCGTTCGCGCCGGTGAGCGCGACATAGTCGCCTTCCCGTACGGTCAGGGAGGCGTCGTCGAGCGCCCAGGTGGCGCCGCCGTCGTAGCTGAAGCGGATGTGGTCGAGTTCGGCGAGGTTCACGGTCGTCGGTTACTTGTCGAGCAGCTTGGTGATCGGCTTGTAGATGAGGAACGTGACGACCGCATGGATCGCGAACTTGAGCACGTTGAACGGCAGCAGGATCGGCACGATCATGGCGGCGACCTGCGCGACGGTCATGTGCGCGTAGATCGGCGTGATGACGAGGTTGCCGAGGATGGCCGCGGCGAGCGCGACGAC
Organism: Bifidobacterium sp. LH_424; assembly: GCF_056356895.1. NCBI lineage: Bacteria > Bacillati > Actinomycetota > Actinomycetes > Bifidobacteriales > Bifidobacteriaceae > Bifidobacterium > Bifidobacterium sp. LH_424. The sequence continues at coordinate 212,177 of NZ_JBKEVC010000003.1, read as the reverse complement.
CGCGCCCACGACGATGCCGATGAGCGCGCCCTTGCGCGTGCGGTCGCGACGGTAGATGACGGACGCGGGCAGCGACAGCGCGAGCGCGACGAGAATCGCCATGAGCGCGCCCCACGGGTCGGTGAACGCGTGCGGCAGGAAGCCGAGCACGGAGACGATGGCCGCGGCGGCCGGACCGAACGCGAAACCGGCGATGAGGCTCACGATGCCGGACGGATCGTACTTCAGATACGGGGCCGCCGGGAAGATCGGCAGTTCGATGAAGCTGGTGACGATCGCCAACGCGACGAACAGCGCGTAGACGGCGATGCGGCGGGTGGACCAGCGGCCGGAATCCGCGACGCCCGTGGCGTGCGTGCCGGTGGCGTGGTCGACCGTCTTGGACTGGAAATGATTATCAGAAGATACGCTCATGCCGAGCTCTCCGTTTCTCCCATCCGGACTATGACCGTTGGCTCCGGATTCGCACCGGATCGGCCGCTTTCGCGGTTCGCGGGCTTCCCGACGCCTCCCGTTGTGAATCCCGGGGGCCGGGTTACCGCCAGTAAGGAATCGCACCTTCCCTGAAACTGACAAGACACTGTATACGCGTGACCGTGGATTTCGCGCAAATCCCGTTTCACTGTGCGGAAAACCCGTCGCATACGAAACGGCCCTCCGCATGACGCGCGTGTCGATGCGGAGGGCCATTGATACGGTCGTTCGGCGGTGATTCCGGGCGGGAGCCTACTTGTGCAGGAACAGGCCGCCGTCGCCCCACGCCCACCGGCCCTGGCCGGCGCCGATCTGGAAGTGCAGCTTCGCGATGCCCAGATCGTTGAGCGCCCAATGCTCGTCGCCCGCGGCCGGATCGATGTGCGCGGCAGCCGTATCATCGTCGGCATTGTAGGTGAACGTGACCGGCTGGCGGTTCATCGCGCTCGGCGCCTTCATCGCCGCCTCGACGCCCGCCTTGAACCAGGCCGGCGCCGTCTCGCGCGCCTCGGCGGACATGCCGGCGGTGAACTCGTCGAACGACTTCGTGGGACGATGCGTACGCTGGAACTCGACGAGCTCCTCATACGACTTCGCCATGCGCTCCACGTGATGCTCCGGGTGGCCGATCACCACGGCGAGGTACAGCTCCTCACCGTTGCGGATATGGCAATGCCTCGCCGCCTCCGCACGGTCCCAGCTGCCCGCCACCCACAGGGTGCCCAGGCCCCTCAAGGTCGCGGCGAGCACGGCGCGCTCCGCGTAGAAGCCGGCGCGCTCCTTGGCCTCGGCGTCGTTCTTCGGGCCGACGACGGCCAGATAGTTCGCCGCGTTCCTGAGATGTCCGGAGGCGTTCGCCTCCGCGAACACCTCCGGGTGGTTGCGCACCAGCTGGAGATGCAGGTCTCCGAGGAGATTCAACGGCGCGAGGGTCATGTCGAGCTGACGGGCCGTGTCGTCGTCGATCGGTTCGTCGTCGTAGGAGCGGATGGCGGTGCGGATGTTCACCGCATCGATCAGTTGCGTGTGTTCTGCCATGCCTCCCATTATGTCACCGCATTATGGCACCGCACGATGCGGCGACGGTGCAAACGTATGCGCGACATGCGGGCGTTCGTCCGCTGTTTGGGATGCGAGGGCGGTACGATGCAGGTAACGGTTAGGAAATCCAATACAAGGAGGAGAATCGACGATGATTGAAACCGCGCAGGCGTTCGGCATCGATATCGGCGGCTCCGGCATCAAGGCCGCGCCCGTCAACCTGGAGAAGGGCGAATTCGCCGAACCCCGACTCAAGATCCTCACCCCCGAGGTGTCCACTCCGGACGCGGTCGCCAAGATCGTGCGCCAGCAGCTCGACCACTTCGAAGTGCCCGAATCCGCTCCGGTCGGCATCGCGTTCCCGGCGCCGATCAAGCCGGGCAAGCCGCTCGACTTCATGGCCAACCTCGACCAGTCGTGGGTCGGCGTCGACGTGACCGCCGTGTTCTCGGAGGCCGCCGGCCGCCCCGTCACCGTCGTCAACGATGCGGACGCCGCGGGCCTCGCCGAACAGCAGTTCGGCGCCGCCAAGGGCAAGGACGGCCTCGTCATCGCCACGACGCTCGGTACCGGCATCGGCACCGCGCTCATCATCGACGGCGTGCTCGTGCCCAACACCGAACTCGGCCACCTCATCCTCTCCGACAAGCACCCGGACGCGGAGAAGTACGCGGCCAGCTCCATCCGCGAGCAGGAGGACCTCGGCTACAAGAAGTGGGCGAAGCGCCTCACCAAGTACTACGGTCTGCTGGAGAAGTACTTCAACCCGGATCTGTTCGTCGTCGGCGGCGGCGTGAGCCGCAAGGCGGACAAGTTCCTGCCGTTCATCGAGATCAAGACCCCGATCGTGCCCGCAGCGCTGCGCAACGAGGCCGGCATCGTCGGCGCCGCTTACTACGCGAGCACCAAGCAGGACTGAGTCCGATCGCCGTCTTCCGAAGACGGCATGGGGCCGCCCGGATCCGTTCCGGGCGGCCCTTCGTCGTCCGCGCTACAGTGGAGGCATGACCGTTCGATTCTCCTCCCGCGTGGACATCTCCGCGCCCAACCCGATCGCCGCCGCCGAAGCCGAGGCGCGCGCGCAGGGCGTGACGCTCGGCAAGCTCAACGATTCCAACCCGACCAGGCACGGGCTCGCCCCGGCCGAGGTACCGGGGGAGTATACGGCGGAGCCGCGCGGGCCGCGTGCGGCGAGGGAGTCGCTGGCCCGCTTCCTCGGGGGCGTCGACCCGGATTCGCTGTACCTGCTGAGCTCCACGTCGCAGGCGTATTCGTGGCTCATCAAACTGCTGTGCGACGCCGGTGACGCGGTGCTCGCCCCGAAGCCCGGTTATCCGCTCATCGAATCGATCGCGCGTCTCGAATGCGTCGACACGATCGAATACCAACTCCAGTTCGACGGCTCCTGGTACATCGACACCGCCGCCATCGAGGAGCTGCTCTACTCGCAGGAGGGCGACCGCATCCGCGCGCTCGTCCTCATCAACCCGAACAATCCGACCGGCTCCTACGTGAAACCGGAAGAGCGCGCCACGCTCGTGCGCCTGTGCCAGGAACGCGGCATCGCCATCATCGCCGACGAGGTGTTCTACGACTATGCGTTGGAGCCGTTCGACGGCAACGCACGGCTCGCGGGGGAGACCGGCGCGCTCACGTTCGCGCTCGACGGCTTCTCCAAGATGCTTGCCGCGCCGCACGCCAAAGTCGGCTGGATCCGCGTCTCCGGGCCGGAGGACGACGTGCGCGAGGCGCAGCGCCGACTCGACGTCATCGCCGACGACTATCTGCCGATGAGCGACATCATCGCCGACCGGCTGCCCGAACTGCTGTCGGTCGCGCCGCACCAGACGGCGCGCGTGCGCGACCGCGTGCGCGCCAACCTCGCCACCCTGCACGCGCTGCTCGCACGCGACGCGCACGGGCTCGTCGACGTGCTGCGCGCGGAGGGCGGCTGGAACGTGCTGTTGCGCGTACCGGCCGTCATCGACGAGAACGAGCTCGTGCTCAGACTCATCGGGACCAGGCGTCTCACCGGACAACCCGGCTACTTCTTCGACATGACAACGAACGGCTATCTCGCGCTGTCGCTGCTGCCCGAGGCGGACGAGTTCCGCGCGAACGTGACGGCCGTGCTCGACACGGTCGCCGCGATGCTCGACCTCGGCTGACGGCGAACGTGACGGCGGCGACGGCTATCCCGATGACGGCGACCCGATGGCGGCGACCCGATGGCGGCGGGCCGATGGCGGCGGGCCGGCCTTACGCCGCCGACTTCGCCGCCTCGTAGCGTTTGCGAATCAGATCCATGTAGAAGGCGACGGCGTCGGCCGGGGAGCCGTCGAAGACCACGTGCTGCGCGTCGAGCACGAGCGTGCGGTCGATCGCGTATTCGGGGCGGACGATCATGTCCGTGTCATGCGTGGCGACGATCACCTGCTTGTCGTAGGTGAACAGCGCCTCGGCCACATGGCGCGTGCCGATCTCGTCCAACCCCTTCGACGGCTCGTCCGCGACGATCGCCGCCGGGTCGAACGCGAGCGCCGCCGCGATGGCGAGCAGATGGCGCTTCTCCGAATCGAGTTCCGCCGCCTTCGCCTTGCGCAGGCGCTGCAGGCCGAAATGCGCGAACAGGTTGCCGATGCGCGCCGCGCGCTCCGCGTCCGCGATCTTGTGCTTCTTCAACGATTCGTCCACCGCCTGCGTGATGTCCTGCGCACGGTAGAACACGTTCGGGATCTCCTCGCGGCGTACCTTGCCGACCCATTCGTCGACAGTCCTGAGATCCTTCTTCGACGAGGTGCCGAGCGCGGCGGCGGCCGGGTCGGTCCGGTCGCCGGAGATCGTGACCGTGCCGGCGGACGGCTTGAGCGAGCCGTCAAGCAGGCCGAGCAGCGTGGATTTGCCGGAGCCGTTGAGACCGATGATCGCGACGCGCTTCTCCGTGATCGTCAGGTCCGTGGGGTTGAGGCCCGTGTGGCCGTCATCGTAGACGTGACCGGCGCCGGAGAGCGTGAAGGTGAGCGACGCCGGCTTCGCGGCGGGTTTGCGGGAAAAGAAAAAGCCCATGCCGCCTACTGTAGTAAGTGGCATGGGCCGATGCGCCTTGAGGGGCCGCGCGGTGCACCCCTCAGTCCGCTGCGCGGACAGCTCCCCCTAAAAGGGGGAGCATCCCACTGTTGCGCCCCCTTCAGGGGGAGCTGGCGGCCGGAGGCCGACTGAGGGGGCCGGAGCTGGGGTGGATCGGGCCGTCAGGCGAAGTAGAAGCCCTTGAAATCGTAGTGGTAGACGCGGTAGATGTAGCCGGTGGACAGGGCCATCTTGTACTGCGCCTGCAGGTTGCCGGCGTCGTCGTACACGCCGAACACGCCCTGCATGCCCGTGTCCACCAGGTTGATGGAATCGGTGATCTCCTGCGAGGAGCTCACGTACGGGGAGTACGGCACGTCGAACGACTGCACCTCGGTGTACATGCCGGCCTTCTCGTCCACTAGGTACTTGCGGAACTGGGAGCGGGAGTCCGGGTCCTTCGAGCTCTGCGCGGTGGAGATGCCCTTGATCGTCGTCCAGTCGAAGTCAGGTCGGGTCATCGCGTAGCCGAAGTTGTTGTCGAACATGTAGATGTAGTACTGGCCGTCGGGCAGCGACGGGTCCTCCTCGTAGGTGATCGAGTGCTGGCCGCCCGTGTCGCCGAAGTCGCCCACCTTGGTGAGGAACGACTTCTTGTAGGAGGTGCCGTCCCACACGGTCGGCTCGCCGATCATCCAGTCGAGCTTCGGCGTGCCCTCCACGTCGTCCACCTTGATGATGGTGGAGGTCTCGCGCGCGGAGAACAGCGCGGAGCCGTCGGGCAGCAGCTGGATTGTGTTGAAATGGATCCAGTCCCAGCGGTTCGTGGCGGTCGGGTCGGATTCGTCGATGCCGGAATGGTCGGTGGACGCCTTGTAGTCGGGGAACATGTCGCCGAAGTCGATGAGCTGGGTCACCTTGCCGGTCGTCGTGTCCACCTTGATGACCTGGTCCTGGACCGCGTGGTCGGAACGGGTCAGGTCGGTGGCGAGGGACACGATGTTGCCGTCCGAGTCGAGCGCGTAGTCGTGGTGGAGGATGAACCGGTCGCCCAGGTCGATGATCTTCTCCAGCTTGCCGAGACGGTTCATGCCGACGAAGTGCTTCGTCGAGGCGGAGAACCACATGAGGCCATTGTCGTCGAACAGGAGACGGTGCGAACGGTAGTAGAGCACCGGCACCTCGCCGCGCAGCACGCCGTTCACGTCGTAGTAGTACATGAAGTCCTGGTCGTTGGAGTCGTTGCCGAGGATCGCGTACAGGCCGTTGCCGAGCGCCTGCGTGGCCTCGCTCGTCGGCTCGACCGGCTGTTCGAGACGCACCTCCTCCTCGCCGAGGATCTTCGCGCCCTTGTGCGTGATCTGCTTGGTGGCGACGGTCGTGCCGGACGAGTCCTTCAACGTGAGCGTGATCGTGTTCTTCACGTTCGGGATGAGACCGAGCACGAGGAACTCGTGCGTCGTCGCGTAGTCGTCGCCCTGTTCGGCGGTGGCGGAGAAGTCCGGGTAGCCGGCCGCGCTCACCGTGTAGGAGACGCTGGTCTTCTGGTCCGTCGTGAAGTAGACGTACAGGGACGTGGTGTTCGTGCCGTACGGGTTCTCCTCGACGAACGGGTCGTCGAGCGTGGCGGCCGACTTGTCGCGCGCCGCGGCGAGGTTCTCGTCGGCCATCTTCTGGTAGTCGGCGGTGTAGATGTTCTCGATGCGCGCGTTGAGTCGTTCGACGCGATGCTCCTTGATCGCCGCGTCGACGTTGTCCTGCGTGACGAGGCACAGGCCGCATGCGACGGCGAGTGTGACGGCTGCCGCCACGATCTTCAATACGAGATTGCTGTTTGCTGTTCGCTTCATTGTGATGATTCCGGCTTTCTGGCTGCGGACGCTATTGCACACTGACCCACTCAGTATTATGCCCGCGCCCTTGGAATTCTTGGGGTTCCACTGGGATTTGCCTGAAAGCCGGAGTCCGGCCCCGCCTCCGATGGACGGGGAGGGGGAGAGCTCGTCAGAGCGTGAACCAGGTCATCACGTCATGGAAGAGGCCCGGACTCGTGCCGATCATCTGATCCTGCCTGCCGGGCGTGAACAGGCACAGCACGTTGACCAGCACCGTGGCCGCGAGCACGATGAGGACGACGACCCGCACGATCCTCGTCCCGGTGGAGGCCGGCGCGGAGCCGTCGCCGGCACCGTTCACCGCCCGCAGCAGGCCGGGCAACGCCGCCAACGCGAACAGCCATCCGAAATCGCCCATATAGCGCCATCCCAGGCCGGCGCTCGACGCGTCGAACACGGTGATGAACAGGGCGAGCGCCGCCGCGGTCGCCATCACCGGCATGAGGGGGGAGAGGTGGGGGCACCGCATGAGGAACGGCAGCGCGAACACGGCGAGCAGCAGCGGGCACAGCACGAACAGGCCGCCGACCATCGGCTCCGCGAACGCCCATTCGCCGAGCGGCGCGGGGGAGAGCGCCACGAACGGGAAATCACGCACGATCCTGAGCGGCAGGGCCAGATAGTAGCCGACCATCGCGGGGATATCGGCGATCGGCTGCCGGAACGTCGTCATGTCCGTCACCGTGAACTGGTAGTCGTTGCCGAATTCGAGGAACGAACCGAAACGGGCGTGGTTGTAGGCGGCGAGCGGCAGCAACGGGACCGCCGCCGCGGCGAGCACCACGAGCGGGGCGCGCAGCGCGTGCCTCACGCGCACGCGGCGCGCTTTGAGATTCGCGGCCATCGCGCGGATCTGCGGCCAGAACAGGGGGAAGCCGAGCATCGCGGCCAGACAGAACGTGGGGCGGCAGCCGAAGTTCACGGCGATGAGACACGCGCCGAGCCCCAACCGGGGCAGCGACAGCTCCGGCGCGCCGTCCATGCGCCACCGGTCGGCGGGATTCAACGGACGTTTCACGGTCGAAGCGCCCACCCACAGCCACAATCCCGCGGCGGTGAACGCGAGTGAGGCCGCGAACGGCACCGAATAGAAGTTCGTACGGTAGGCGAGATACGGGAAGTCGGCGGCCAACGGCACGAACAGCAGCATCATCGACGTGGCCGCGAGCGACGTGCGCGGCGCGAGACGGGCGATCAGACGGATCGTGAGCAGCCAGACGAACACCAGCGCGACGAACATGAGCAGGTGGACGGCCGCCGCGCTTGACAGCATGCGGCCGGTCAGCGCACGGTAGGGGGCGAACAGGACCGCCGCCGGAACCACGCCGAAATACGAATACCAGTGGCCGTCGTAATACGCGTAATCCCAATAGATCGGACTGACGCCCCCGGCGAGCAGACGCGAACGCGTCGCCACGTCGTACGGGTCCGGGGCGGCGGCGAGCGCCTCCGGCACGATGAGATCGAGCGAGACATGGCCGTTAAGGAGCGCGTCGGCGAGATGGCCGTACTGGTCGATGTCGTACGTGTAGCCGCCGGGCTGGTGGAACGACAACGGCGTCGCGTAACGCATCTGCCAGATCACGTTCACGGCGGTGCATACGGCGAACGGGGCGACCAGACCGGCGAACGCGAGACGCTGCGCGCGGCTCGACGGGTCGAGCGCGATCCGCCACAGCCGTGAGCCGGGACGCCACAGCGCGACCGCCAGCAGCGCGGCCAGCATGAGCGCCACACGCGCGGGGCTGAACGAGAACGGGATGCGCACGTTCGCGCGGATCGCCTCGATCGGGATGACCGAGCCCTTCGCCTCCTGGACCCATACGCGCATCACGCCGGAGCCGGGCGCCTTGAGGAACAGCGAACGCGGCGAGGCGGGCGACACCGACACCGACCGCGTCGCCGTCGCGTCGCCGTTTTCGGCGTCGTCGCCCGCGGACGAACCCGAGACGAACGAGGCGCGCAGATGGATGACGCGAAGCGCGTCCTGCTTCGGCTCCAACGCGTCCACGCGCGCATAGTCCGACGAGCCGTCCGCCTTCACCTCGAGCCAGGCCGCCGTCGGATCGGTGACGCGCAGGAGCCCCGTGTCCGTGCGTTCGAGCCCCGGTCCCATCGTGTTCTCGTAGGAGGCGGAATCGGTGCTCGCCCCGAGCGTGCGCCAGAACGGCAGATTGAACCCCACGCATTCGACGGCGAGCACGACGAGTACGGCGGCGATCACGGCGACGGCCGCGCGGCGGCGCGAACCCTTGGCGAACGGATGGGGAAGATGAGGCACGCGACCATTCTATAGGCAGTTATTCTCAGGGCTTCACGACCGGCTCCATGTCGGGTTGCGTTGGAACAATGTGAGGCATGTCAGTACGCAAGTCACACCACCACGAAAGCCCCTCGGAACCATGGAAGGCCGCGATGGGGCGGGTACGTGGGCTTGCCAGGCGCCTGACGCGTTCGGGCCGGGGGATGCTCGAATCCGCGGACCCGTTCGGCGCGACCATCGACAAGGCGGCGCAGGAGGCGGCCGCCGCGGGATTCCTGCGTGAATCGTCCGGGACCCGCACCGAAATGGACGTGGCGCAGGAGCTCGCCAGCCATTCGCGCCGTCTCGGCCCGCTCGTCAAACGTCGCCAACTCGACTTCGACGACGTGCCCGGCCGGCTCACGCTCGGCTGGGCGCAGCTGCCGTCGAAGGGCGGCCTCGGCGGCAACGGCGCGGGCGCGGGCTTCTCGCTCGGCGTGTTCGCCGACCGCGACCACTTCTCGCAGATCGCCTACGCGGACGGCAAGGGACGCGTGTACGTCGGCACCGAGATCGGCATGGACGTCCAGGGCATGGAGCCGCGGTTCATGCTCACCCGCGAACCGCGGCGCGACCGGGTCGGCGGCGGCATCGTCGGCCGCGACGACACGGGACGTCTGACCTGGCTCGCCTCATGGCGGCGCGACGGCCGGGACGGCACCTACACGCTCGAGCAGATGCGCTACCCGCTGCGCCGCGACATGCGCGAAGGCCTCGAATTCCGCGACGCCGTCGCCATCGCGTTCTTCGCCGCCTACATGCTGCCCCAGATGCGCGGCATGCTCGTCGGCTTCGGCGCGGGCAACATCTTCCGCCGGCTCAACCGCGAGGCGCCGATGGGCGCGATCCGCCGGTCCGTGCGCGACATGCTCGAAGTGCGCGCGCACGGCATGCGCGTCTCCGGTCTCGAGGACCATTTCGCCGAACTCATGCACGAGGCCGGCGCGCTCGACGAGGCGCCCGGACTCGAGGCCGTGCACGGCGCGGAACCGCTGCACCTGTACACGTCCAGCTACTCCGGCTCCTACTTCTTCACCTGGGATTCGTCCCTGTCACTCGCGCCGGCGCTGCGCGCGCTCGCCATCGAAGGCAATCTCAACCGGTTCGCCTCGGTGAGCGCGTGGCTGGAACGCAACGCGCGCCTCGGCCTGGAACCCACCGAGGAGACGGTGACGCGCGCCCAGGCGGCCACCATCGACCTGAAACTGCTCGACGATCCGGCGCTGATCGCGCTCGGCACTGACGACGCCGACGGCGACGACGACACGGCGGCCGGCGCGCGCAACGCGGTCGACGGCGCGGCCGCGGGACGCGACGCGCGGATGGACCGCGAAGCCGACCACAACGCGATGACCTCGCTGGTGCGCGAGGCGCACCGCATCGCCCGCCACATCGGCGAGCAGGCGGGCGAACACGGCGACACCGGATCGGAATGGGTGTACCGGCAGAGCATGGCGCTGCTCGTGCGCCGCCTGCGCCTGCCCTACCGCTTCGACGTGGAGATCCGCTCGAATCTCGCGGCCGGACAGGTGGCGGTCGGATTCACCACGGCGGGCGTGTCGATGATGCCCGCCACCCGCTACGACGAGGCCGACCACCGCTGGGTGTCGCTGAGCGAGAGCGAACGCGCCGAGATGAGCGCCGCCTACAACCTGCGCGTCGGCCTGATCATGGCGGCGATGAGCTTCGCCGCGAGCGACAAGGTGCGCGAGGTGTCGCTGCACGTCGACTCGCTCGGACTGGAGGAGGCCGTCTCCGAACAGGATTCCGCCATCGAGGCGATGATGAGCGAGGCGCTGGGGGCGTTCGAACGCATGCACACCGGCGGCATGGGCGCGGTGCGCGGCAAGGCCGAGCCGAAGGACGGCGACTTCCACGGCGATCCGACGCACACGCCGGTGCATCCGGTCTCCGACGCGGCGCAGCCGGGCGCGGACGCCCAGGCGCCGTCCGGCGACGCGGGGGAGGAGACGGACGGCGACGACAGCATCGAACGCCGGTTCGAGGACCTCATGCAGGGCGTCGACATCGACGAGACCGCGTTCGCGATGCCCGGCGACGGCCGGGACGACGGCCGGAACGGCGACGCGTTCGGCATCGCCGCGATGCCCGGCGACGCCGGCGACGCGGCTGACGCGGCTGACGCGGAAGGCGCCGACATCGCGGGTGACGATGCGGATGCGGACGACGACGGCGATCCGATGAGCGTGCTCAAGCGCAATCCGACCGTGCGCAACCTCGCCACCGTCACGTTCACGCGCGACGCGTTCCTCGCCCGCATCGGCGAGGACGCGCTCGACCATCCGATGGACACGTACCGCATGTTCGACGCGGTGATGGACGTGGACGGCGACGGCGCGCTCAAACCCGTCGACGCCGGCTTCGACCTGCGCGACCAGCGGTTCGCGCCCGCCGGCGCGCAGGAACAGCCCGAATCCTCCGAACACCGGTTCACACCCGCCGCGGCGCGCGTGCTCGGCACGCCGGACGCGGTCGGACTGTCGATCCAACGCGTCGACCTCCTGCAGCGCGCCGAATCCGACTTCCACAGTCTCGCCTCCGACGAGACGACGCCCTCCGTCGCGAAGGCGAAGGAGGCGATGCGCATCGTCGACATGATCGGCGACCCGGAGCTTTCCGAACAGGCGCCGAACATCACCAGCGCGCTCATCGACGGGCGCGACACGCCTCCCGTCACGATGGCCATGGCCGACGAGCTCGACCGGGAACGGCTCAAGGCGCGCGATCTGCTGTTCGGCGGACAGGTGGACCAGGCGTTCGAGACCGCGGAATCGGCGATCGGCCGGCTCGACGCGCTCTACGCGAAGGGCGACGGCGTGCCCCGCTACTTCAACTCGTACGCGGAGCGCGTGATCTATAACCGGCTGTTCGCCACGCCGGGGGAGCGCACCGTGCTCATCCCCGACAACCTGTTCTACGCGCACATGGAGCTCGCCGACGTGCTCGCCCAGATCAAGGGCGCGCGTGCGTCGCTCAAACATCTCAACATGATGGTCTCCTACGCGCCCGCCTACCCGCTCACGCATCTGAAGCTCGCCGTGCAGCTGGCGCGCAGCGAGGATTGGGATTCGGCGCGCGCCGCATGCCTCAACGCGCTCAACGTGGCGCTCGACCGCGACGACGCCGCGTTCGCCTACTACCGTCTCGCCTACGCGGAATGGATGCAGGACCGCTTCGACACGGCCGTGGCCGCCTACCTGATGAGCGACCACATCGCACCCGGTCAGATCGGCTCTCTGGAAAGCGAACTGCAGGAGCTTGTCGCCCGCGCCGACTCGCAGTGCATCCGCGTGCCGGAAAGCGTGGAGGACGCGGCGCGCGTGCTCGCCGACCACGATCTGCCCGTCTGGCCGCACACCGAGGTGGCCGGCATCGTGCGCGACGCGGCGCGCATCACCGTGGACGAGGGCCTGTTCGTGCCCGCGCGCACGTTGTCCGTCGCCGCCGCCCGCATGAACGACGACGAGAACAACGGCATCGACGTGGTGCAGGCCCAGTTCATCCGTTCGCTCAACAACTGAGCGAACGGGTCACGCGGCTGAGCGAACGGGTCACGCGGCCATCAGCCGCTCGGCCAGCGCCTTGAACTCGGTGCCGACACCGCCCGCCCTGAGCGCGCCGTCCGCGTCCAGCACGGCCGGGCGGCCCGCCTCGCCGGTCTCGCGCAGCTCCGGTTCGAGCGGCAGCTGCGCCATCAGCGGCACGTCGTAGCCGAGTGCCTCGGTCAGCTGCTCGCTCACGCGCTCGCCGCCGCCGCGGCCGAAGATCTCCAGTTTCTCGCCCTTGTGCTCGTAGAAGCTCATGTTCTCCACGACGCCGCGCACCTTCATCGGCACCTGCAGCGCGACGAGACCCGAGCGCACGGCCACGTCGGACGCGCTCGGCTGCGGCGTGGTCACGACCACGAGCTCCGCGTTGGGCAGCGCCTGCGCCACCGAGATCGCCATGTCGCCGGTGCCGGGGGCGAGGTCGAGCAGCAGCACGTCCGGTTCGCCCCACCACACGTCGGACAGGAACTGTTCGAGCGAACGCTGCAGGCGCGGCCCGCGCCACAGGATCGCGCGGTCCGCGCCTGCGAACATGCCGATCGAGATGAGCTTGACGCCCCACGCGGTGACGGGCATCAGCATGCCGTTCAGGTTCGTGGGCTGCGTGTGCACGCCGAACAGGCGCGGCAGGGAGAAGCCGTAGATGTCCGCGTCGATGGCGGCCGTGTCGTAGCCGAGCGCGGCGAACGTGGCGGCCAGGTTCGCGGTGACCGACGATTTGCCGACGCCGCCCTTGCCGGAGGCGATCGCGAAGATGCGGGTCTTGACGCCCGGCTTGTTGAACGGGTTCTGCTTGCGTTCCGCCTTGAGTCCGGCGACGAGGTCGTCGAGTTTGTCGCGGCTCATCGAACTGACCTCGATATGAGGGGTGAGGTCCGCGTCCGGATAGGAGGCGACCGCGCCGTTGATCTGGTTCGTGATGGTCTCGCTCAGCGGGCAGCCGGGCACGGTGAGTTCGACGTGCACGGTCACGTCGTAGGCGTCTCGTGCGCCGGCCGCGGTGCCGTCGTTGCCGTTCCGTGCGGCGGCGGGCGTCGCGTCGATCGCCGCGATCATGCCCAGGTCCGTGACCGAACGCCCCAGCTCCGGATCGATGACCTTGCTCAGCCTCTCGTAGATCGCCGCCTCGATGTGCCTGCTGTCCGTCAACGCGTCCTCCTCTTGTCGCCGTATCGTCGTTATGCCGCACACCAGCGTAGCGTGCGAACGCCCGCCATGCCAGACTCGGACCTCGTTGGTCTCTCCCTCAGTCCCGCTGCGCGGGCCAGCTCCCTCGTCAGAGGGAGCCCGAAAGCATCAGACCTCGCCGGTCTCCAGCAGCACTGCGAACTGGGCCTCGTCGAGCATGGGGATGCCGAGCTCCTCGGCCTTCGCGGCCTTGGAGCCGGCGTTCGCGCCGACGACCACGTAATCGGTCTTCTTGCTGACGGATCCGGCCGCCTTGCCGCCGCGTTCGAGGATCGCCTCCTTCGCGGAGTCACGCGAATAGCCTTCCAGCGATCCGGTGACGACCACCGTCTTGCCTGCGAGCGTCTGCGGCAGCGTGCTCTTCTCGGCGGCCGCGACGCCCACGCCGGCGGCACGCCACGCGCGCAGCGTCTCGCCGCGCCAGTCGCCGGGCTCCTTCGCGGCAGTGAACCAGTGCACCACCGATTCGGCGATCTCCGGGCCCACGCCGTCAATCTGCGTGAGCTCGTCGACGTTCGCCTCTTCGATCGCGTCGAGCGAGCCGAGCGACGAGGCGATGAGCCGCGCGGTCGGCGGACCGAGTCGGCGAATCGACAATGCGACCAGCACGCGCCACAGGTCGGCGTGACGCGCCTTGTCCATCTCGTCGAACATCTTGCGCGTGTTCTCCGCCGGGCGGACGACCACCGGCACGTCGGTCTCGCCGGCACGCGTCTTTTTATGCTCGACACGTACGACGACCGCGTCGGCCGGCACGTCGTAGTCCGGGTAGGCGGTCACGGTCACGTCGTCGGCGGTCGTCGTCGCGCCGGCGCGCGCCGCCAGCTGCTTGGCGGTGAGCTTTTTCGCCGGCGCGGGGGCCGTCCAGAACGCGGGCACCTGATGCCACAGTCCGGAACCGCCCACGCGCTTGCGGGTCCTCTTCTTGCGCCCGTTCGCGCCGACGGTCTCGTGGATCTCGATGATCGGCGCCTCACGCCACACGCGCACGTCGCGCAGGTCGGCGGCGGTCAGCGCGAACAGTCCGGCCTCCGAAGACAACACCGGCGTCTGCCGTTCCGGCAACGCCAGTCCCTCGACCGGCTCGTACGGTTCCGGCTCCTCGCCGGGCTTGACGAGGATTTCGGTGATGTTCGGCGCGTAGGTCGCGACCGAATCGGGGCGGTTCTCCTCCGGGTTCGTGAGCGCGATCGCCGACTGGTCGCCCAGATGCTCGATGTCGAACGCCTTGCGCGAGGCGAGCGAGATCACGCGTTCGGTCAGCTGCGCCGGGCAGCTTTCCACGTTCGGGCAGCGGATGTCCTTGTCGCCCTCCTTGGCGGGCGCGAGCTTCGCGCCGCACGAGGGGCAATGCTCCGGCATGACGAACTCGCGCAGTTCGCCTTCACGCCCCTTGCGGCGTTCCAGCACGGGCCCGACGAGTTCCGGAATCACGTCGCCCGCCTTGCGCACGACGACCGTGTCGCCGATGAGCACGTTCTTGCGCTTCACCTCGGACGGGTTGTGCAGCGTGGTGCGGGCGACCGTCGAACCGGCCACGTACACGGGCTTGAGGATCGCGACCGGGGTGACGCGGCCGGTGCGGCCCACCTGCACGGTGATGTCGAGCAGTTCGGTGTTGACCTCCTCCGGCGGGTACTTGTACGCGATGGCCCAGCGCGGCGCGCGCGAGGTCGCGCCCAGCGTGCGCTGCAATGCGAGGTCGTCGACCTTGACGACGATGCCGTCGAGCGCGTGTTCGATGTCGCCGCGGTGTTCGCCGTAGTAGTCGATCATCGCGAGGATCTCGCTGAACGACGTGACGGTGCGGTTGTGCGGCGAGACCGGCACGCCCCACTTCTCGTAGAGGGCGTACGCCTCCGACTGGTCGTCGACCTGGTCGTGCTTCCCGGCGGCGTTCGCGCCCCAGCGCAGCGTGCCGAGGCCGTGCGCATAGAAGCTCAGACGACGGGTGGCGGTGATGCGCGGGTCCTTCTGGCGCAGCGAGCCGGCGGCCGCGTTGCGCGGGTTCGCGAACGGTGCGCGGCCCGCGTCCTCCTGCTCGCGGTTGAGCTCGTGGAAGTCGTCCCAGCGCATGAACACCTCGCCGCGGATCTCCACGAATTCGGGGATGTCGTCCTTCTCGCCGCCCAGGTTCGCGGGGATGGAGCCGATGGTGCGCACGTTCAGGGTGATGTCCTCGCCGGTCACGCCGTCGCCTCGCGTGAGCCCCTGTTCCAGCACGCCGTTGCGGTAGATGAGGTTCAATGCGAGGCCGTCGATCTTCACCTCGCAGCTCATCGGCAGCTTTTTGCCCTCCGGCCAGTCGAGGTCGCGGATGACCGAGTCGTACCAGTCCCTGAGCTCCTCGATGGAGAACACGTCGTCGAGGCTCATCATGCGGCTCGGATGGCGTACGGACGTGAAATCGTTCGAGAACGTGCCGCCCACCCGGTGCGTGGGGCTCTGCGGGTTGTCGAGCGCGGGGAACGCGGCCTCCAATCGTTGCAGGCAGCGCAGTCGCGCGTCATAGGCGGCGTCGGAGGAAACCGGCGCGTCGTCGATGTAGTAGGCGATCTGGTCGGATTCCACCCACGCGGCGACGCGCGCCCACAGGCGCGCCGCGTTCTCCGCATTCAGCGTGTCGACGTCGAGATGGTCAAGACGGGTCGCGTCCGCGTCGGTGGGGGTCAGGGCGGCGATCCATGCCTCGCTTCCGGGTGCGAGATGCGTGATGCCCTCGTCGGCGACGATGGCCGGCGTCGTGTCGCCGGATGCGCCGTCGCCGGCCGTCATCGCGTCGAAATCCCATGCAAGCTGCTCGTCCGTCATATCCCCGCCTTGGCCGTGTCCGATGGTTTCCGCATCGATTCTACCCGGACGCGGAAGGGACCGGTGGGGATGTGCCGGATGGGTCAGGCCTCCTTCGTGCTGAGGAGCAGCAGGATGCCGGCGACCATATTGAGGAAGATCAGGTCGCAGACGGCGAAGGCGGTGGTGTTGGCCTTGGTTCCCTTGTAGACGCCCCAGCTGTGGACGGTCATGGGAATCTCCCAGGCGAGCGGGATGATCAGCCAGCCCGTGAGGATGGTGGTGACGAGGTTGAGCACGAAGGCGACCAGACGCATGGTCCGGTCGGAATCGGTCATCGCATAGCCGTATCCATAGCCGGGCTGCCCGTACGGCGTTTGCCCGTATCCGTAGGCGGGCTGCCCGTACTGGGGCTGGGCGTACGGGGATTGGCCGTATTGGGGCTGCCCGTAGGTGGAGGCGTACCCATAGTTCGGTGTCTGCTGCCGGGCCTCATATCCGGGGTTTGGCTGGTACGGCTGTTGCGCGCCGTACTCCGGTTGTGATGGCGTCTCCTGGCCGTAGGGCGTCTGCGGCTGCTGGTCGTCGTTGGTCATCATATGGTCCTTTCGAGGGTGTCGTGGGATGGTCGGTCGCGGTTCAGTGTTGGGCGCGCCAGATGTCCGGTTCGACGTAGATCTCCCATTCATACCACGGCAGGGCGGTGCGGATGCTCGTCTCGATCTTGTCGACGGTCTGCACGTCGTAGTCGCGGTCGAACTTGTCGGTCTCGACCTTGATGCACAGCAGCACCGCGTCCTCGTCCATGTGGATGGCCTGCATGTTGATGAGCCGGTTCACGCCTTGCGTGCCTTCGACCGCCTCGACCAGCATCTCGCGGGTGCGCGGGTCGATGTCCTCGCCGATGAGCAGCGAACCGGATTTGAACGCGAGCGCCGCCGAGCCGCACACCAGCACGAGGCCGACCATGAGGCCGCCGATCGCATCATAGAGTTCGTCGCCGGTCGCGATGGACAGTCCGATGCCGAGACCTGCGAACGCGAGGCCGATCAGCGCGAGCGTGTCCTCCATCATCACGGAGGCGAGTTCGGCGGACTTGGTGCGGCGCCAGAACTTGACCAGCGAATCGCTCTCCACCTTGACGCGCTTCATGCGTTCACGCGCCTCGTGGATGGACGTGTGCAGGCCGTAGCCTTCCAGGCAGGCGGAGACGCCCACGACGACGAGCGCGGCGACGAGCTCGATGGGCTCCGCCTCGCGCGGCAGGGAGCCGTCGATGAGCCCGGTGAGCTTGGACGCCGCCTGGGAGACGGCGAACACGCCGCCGACGAAGAACAGGAGCGTCGCCACGATGAAGCTCGCCAGATATTTGATGCGGTGCAACCCGAACGGATGGTCGCCGTCCGACTTGTGGTCGGAGGTCCGGTCGCCGATCATCAGCACGATCTCGTTCGCGCAGTCCGCCACCGAATGCACGGATTCGGAGAACATGGACGACGATCCGGTGAACGCGGCCGCCGCGAACTTCGCGAGCGCCACGCCGATGTTCGCCGCCAAAGCGGCCTTCACCGCCGCTCCCGCCTTGGTCTTCCCGTTCTCAATGGTCTTGTCGTTGTCTGCCACGGTTATCCTCTCCTCAGGATGCGATTGTAGACGCGTGACGCCCGTGACGGCGCGTTCCCCGCGGCGTTGCGGACATGGCGTGATACGAAACGTGGGCGCGGGATGAATCCCCGATCCGGGAGGCATCCCACGCCCACGATGCGGATGGATCGCGTCAGCGCGTCACAGCAGCACGGCGAAGTTCGACGACACTCCGGCGATGACGCCGATGATCACGAGCAGCAGCCACAGGACCACGCTGACGATCACGGAGACGAGCGCGCCCATACCGGCCATCTTCGCGTCGCCGGGCTTGGAGTCCTTCCACACGAGGAACAGGATGAGGCCGATGAGCGGGATGAGGAAGCCGAGGACGGCCCAGCCGAACGAGCCCTTCTCCTCGACGGGCTGCGGGGCCGGGTATCCGGGGGCCGGAGCACCGTACGGCGCCTGCTGCGGGGCGCCATAGCCGTAGCCGGCGGCGGGCTGGCCGTAGGCGGGCTGCTGCGCGCCGTAGCCGGGGGCCGGCTGGGCGTACGGGTTCTGCTGCGGCGCGCCGTATGCGGGGGCGGCGGGGGCGGCCGGGGCGCCGTACTGCGGCGTGGCCGGGGCCGGAGCGCCATACTGGGGCTGGGACGGCTGCGCGGGCTGCGCCTGCGGTGCGGCCGCACCGTATTCCGGCTGGCCGTAAGGAGCTTGCGGCTGGGGTGCCTGGTTGTTGTCGGTCATCGTATGTTCCCTTCTCGTCGGTCGGATTCCCGAGCCGGGACTCCGATTCGTGCCCCGCCGAATGCATCCATGCGCCGTCGGGGTCTGTGCAGTTCCTATCATAGCCGCTTGCGGCGGGCTTCGGTCGGAACCCGGGGAATCCGCCGCCCGAAGATTCCCGAGATTCCCGAGATTCCCGGAAACGGGAAGACCCCGCAATCCGTGTGGACCGCGGGGTCTTGCACATGTGATTCGGCAAGAATCAGATGTGGTAGTAGAGCTCGTACTCGAGCGGGGTCGGGGCCAGGCGGGCCTGGTCGATCTCGTCGCGCTTCAGCTCGATCCAGGTCTCGATGAGATCCGGGGTGAACACGTCGCCGGCGGTGAGGAAGTCGTTGTCCTCCTCGAGGGCATTCAGCGCCTCGCCGAGGGAGCTCGGCACCTGCTTGATGTTCGCGTGCTCTTCCGGCGGCAGCTCGTAGAGGTCCTTGTCGACCGGAGCCGGCGGCTCGATGTGGTTCAGGATGCCGTCGAGGCCGGCCATCATCTGGGCGGAGAAGGCCAGGAACGGGTTGCAGGACGGATCCGGGGCGCGGAACTCGATGCGCTTGGAGGCGGGGGAGGTGCCGGCCAGCGGGATACGGATGGCGGCGGAACGGTTGCGGGCCGAGTAGACCAGCGAGACCGGGGCCTCGAAGCCCGGGACCAGACGGTGGAACGAGTTCAGCGAAGGGTTCGTGAACGCGACGACCGCGGAGGAGTGCTTGATGAGGCCGCCGATGTACCAGCGGGCGATGTCGGACAGGCCGCCGTAGCCCTGCTCATCGTAGAACAGCGGCTTGCCGTCCTTCCACAGGGACTGGTGGCAGTGCATGCCGGTGCCGTTGTCGCCGGCGATCGGCTTCGGCATGAAGGTCACGGACTTGCCGGCGAGGGCGGCGGTCTCGTGGACGACGTACTTGTACTTCATCAGGTCGTCGCCGGCGTGCTGCAGCGTGTTGAAGCGGTAGTTGATCTCCTGCTGGCCGGCGCCCGCCACCTCGTGGTGGGAACGCTCGAGCTGCAGGCCGACCTTCTGCAGGTTGGCGACCATGTCGTCGCGCAGATCCTGGTTGTGGTCGATCGGCGGGACCGGGAAGTAACCGCGCTTGACGCGGTTCTTGAAGCCGATGTTCGGGGTGCCGTCCTCTTCGGTGTCGACGCCGGTGTTCCACGGGGCCTCGATGGAGTCCACCTCGTAGAAGGAGCGCTGGGCGGAGTTCTCGTAACGGACCTTGTCGAAGATGAAGAACTCGGCCTCCGGCGCGAAGGACGCGGTGTCGGCGATGCCGGTGGACTTCAGGTAGGCCTCGGCCTTGCCGGCGACCTGACGCGGGTCGCGGGAGTACGGCTCATCGGTCAGCGGGTCGACGATGGAGAAGGAGACGTCCAGGGTCTTGTGCTTGCGGAACGGATCGATGAAGGCGGTGGTCACGTCCGGGACCAGCTTCATGTCGGATTCGTTGATGGCCTGGAAGCCCTGCACGGACGAGCCGTCGAACGGCATGCCGTCGGTGAACGCGTTGTCCAGGAACTCGCTGACCGGAACGGTGAAGTGCTGCTGCACGCCGATCAGATCGGTGAAACGGACGGAGACGTACTCGACGCCTTCCTTGTTGATGAGGGCTTCGGCCTCTTCCGGCGTATGGGCGAAGATCTTGTTCTCAGCCACGATCGCTCCTTTTATCGAAATGACTTACAGGGTAAAAGCATAGGAACGCGCGTTTCGCGCGCTCGAAACTTCGGTTACGAGAATGTTTCGTGACTGGTAACGGGAACCGTCAATCGTTGCGTTGGCGCGGTTCGCCGCAGTCTCGCGACGGGAGCGGCCGCCGCGCGAGCGTCCAGAACGCGGACGCGTCCGGATATGCGAAGGCCCCGGTCGTCGGTGACGATCGGGGCCCGTGGCTCGGGAAGCGCCGCGTGGCGTCAGCGTCCGCGCATGGCGCGGCGGCTGACCTTCTGCATGCGGTTCGGGTCGACGCCCTTCGGGATGCCGTAGCCGCGCTTCGCCTGCAGCGTGCGCAGACGGTCGTTGAGGATGGCCAGCTCCTCCTTGGTGAGGATGAAGCGGCGGCGCGGGTGGATGGCGGCCATGAACTTGTTGGAGTGGTTGGACGGCACGTAGCTCTTCTTGTGCGTGATGGTCTTGCGCAGGTCGCGCAGGCGCGTGGTGCCGTTGGAGCCGTCGCCCATGATGATGCGGTATACGGGGATGGAGGAGCCGGCGGTCACGCCCTTGATCTCATGCTCCTGACGGTCCATCTGGCGCTTGATGCGGTCGTGGGCACCCTCGCCGAGCAGGTAGATGCCGTTGTAGCCGGTGCCGCGCCAGATCGCGTCCTTGGTGCGGGCGTCCACCCACACGGGCTGCTCCGGGAAGGTGAAGCCGGCCTTGGTCATGTTGCTCAGCACGCTGACCGCAGCGCCCGGACGGCCTTCCAGCTGCTTGTAGCCGACCTTGTCGGCGCGGTTGGTGAGCGTCATCGTGGCGAGCAGGACGCCGAGCATGACGGCGGCGATGATGGTGAGGATCCAGGTGAGCCACATCCACTGCATCACGACGCCGAGGATGACGGCCAGCACGATCGGGGCGACGAACGCGCCGCCGCACAGCCACGGCAGCTGCTTGTCGTCCTTGTAGGTGAACTTGAAGATCTGGATGATCTGCTTGATCGTGCTGTTCTTCTTGGGCTTCTTCTCGTCCTTGTCAGCCATTCTTCCCTCGCTTGGAGTCGGATTTGCGCATACTGGCCGTCGATTCTACCAGCATGCGTGCCCCGGGGCGTGGCGTGCGCCGCGGGGCACGCATGCACGCGGTCAGCGTGTATGCAGCGGGCGGCCGTCCGCCTTGAGCAGCGCCTCGCCGAGCGTCTCGCTGAACGTGGGATGCGGGTGGATGAGCCGCGCGGCCTCGGCGAGCGGCACCCGGTTGCCGACGAGCTGCTCCGCCTCGGCGATCAGGTCCGAGGCGACGGGCGCGACGATGTGCACGCCGAGCACGACCGGCACGTCCGGCCTGTCCGCGCGTTCGCCGCTGACGACCGTCATCGCCCCGCCGACGCCGCTCATCAGCATGCGCGCGTTACCGAGCATCGGGTACGTGGTCTCCTTGACGTCGTTGAGGTCCGGGTCGGCGGTCGCCTCCTGACCTGTCAGGCCCACGCACGCCGCCTCCGGGTGGGAGAACACGATCTGCGGCACGGTGGTCTCGTCCACCGGTTTCGGGTCGAGCCCGGCGATCGCCTCTGCGACCGTCACGCCCTGCTCGAACGCGCGGTGTGCGAGCGCGTGGCCGGCGACGATGTCTCCCACCGCCCACACGTGCGGCGCATGCGTGCGTCCCAGCGCGTCGCACGTCACGTAATCATGGTCGTCGAGCGTGGCTCCAGCGCGGGCGAGCCAGTCGAACCGGGTGTTCGGGTCGCGGCCGATCGCGGCCAGCGCGATCTCGCCCCACGCCTGCTGTTCTTCGCCGCCGTTCTGCGTGTAGTGGACGGTCGCGCCGAGGTTCGCGCCGACGTCCACCCGAGTCACGGCGGTGCCCTTGACGACCTTCACGCCCTGGCGCGTCAGTTCGCGCGTCAGCGTCGTCGCGGTGCGCCGGTTCCAGCCCGACAGCACGCGGTCCTTGCGGATGAGGAGCGTCACGTCCACGCCGGCCGCGTTCCACATGGACGCGAATTCGATGGCGACCGCGCCCGCGCCGACGATCACGGCGGAGGCGGGGAACTCGTCGAGTTCCAGCGCCTGCGTGGAGTCGATGAGCGCGCCGGAGAACGGGATGCCCGGCAGGGGGCGGGGCGAGGCGCCGGTCGCGAGGATCACGTCGCCGGCCTCGATGACGACGGTCGGGTCCATCGGTTCGGCGGCCTCCGCCTTGCGGAAGCGTTCGACCGGGTCGCCGGTGACGGTCACGGCGAGGTTCGCGCCGGCCGCGGCGTCGGTGGTTCCGGCGATTTCGCGCAGGTCGGTGGCCGCACCGTGGAACACGGTGACGCCGCGGTGCGCGAGCAGGGCGGCCAGGCCCCCGGTCATCGTCTCGACCACGTGCACGCGGTAGTCGCGCAGCGTGCCGTAGTCGATGCCGTCCACGTGCGCCTGCACGCCGAGTTCGGCGGCACGACGTACCGTGTCGATGGTGTGCGTGGCGGTGATGAGCGCCTTCGACGGGATGCACCCGCGGTTGAGGCACGTGCCGCCGAGCGTCGCGTCACGTTCGATGAGGGCGACGGACTTGCCGAGTTCCGCGGCCCGCAATGCCGCCGAGTATCCGCCGGGTCCCGCACCGATGATCGCGATGTCAAATTGTTCAGTCATGGTGCCCATGATAGACGCACGGCCCTCGGCTCCCCTTGCAGCGAAGCCGACCGAGGAGCTGACAAACGGATATCGTCTTCGGCTCCCCTTGCAGGGGAGCTGTCAGCGAAGCTGACTGAGGGGTAGACAACAACAATGAGGGGTGGACGGGCATCAGCCCATCCACCCCTCGTCAGTCCGTCGGGTGCATATCACTCCGGGAAGTGGCCGCGCTTCTTCTCGCGCGGCTTCGGAAGCCTCCAGCGGCGCACCTGGATGGCGCGGCTCCACGCGTAGGACGCGGAACGCGAGCCCTTCGCCACCGCGCGCTCGCCGTACTTGGCGACGAGCTTCTTCTTGAGCTTGCGCCACATGAGCCACACGTCGAGCACCACGGCCGCCAGGTACACGTACATGAGCAGCATCATGATCATCGAGGCGGTCTGGTTCTGGGAGACGGAGGTGACGATCATCGAACCGATGAGGATGACGAACGCCACCGGGATGAAGAACTCGCCGATGTTGAAGCGGGCATCCACGTAGTCGCGGATGTAGATGCGCCACGGCAGACGCTCCGCCTTCGGCATGTGGTTGATGTCGCCCTTCTGCATCGCCTCGTATTCGGCGTTCTCACGCTCGCGCAGCTTCGCCTTCGCGGCCTTCGCGCTCGCCTTGCGGTCGGTCGGCACCAGCGGACGCACGCCGGCGGCCTGCGCCTGCTTCATCTTCGGGGTGGGCGCGTTCTTCGTACGGTCCTTCTTCACCGGCTTCGCAGGCTGCTCGGTCGCTTCCTCGACCGGCTCCTGCGCGGATTCCTTCTTCTTCAACGGGTTCCATGTCATGCTTGCAGGTTACGGTGACGTCTAGACGCGCGCAGGGCGGCGAAACGGCACCAAAACAAGGCCGGGAGGCCGGTCGCGGCCGGATGCGCCGACCGTGCGCGACTGTACGACACCTATATATAAGGAGAGGCACATGGCCAGGCTCACCCCCGACGAGGTCCGCGCCCGCGTGGAATCCGACTGGACGCGCATCGTCGACGTCCTCAACCGCAAGATCGCCTTGAAGTCCGTGTCCGCGGAGGGCATCACCGGCGAGCATATGAGGCGGTCCGCCGAATTCGTCGCCGACCAGCTGCGCGAGGTCGGCGTCGACGCGAAGGTCGTCCAGTCCTCGAATCCGGACGGCACGCCCGGCGCGTGGGAGGTCATCGGCTCGCGCATCGTCGACGAGTCCGCGCCCACCGTGCTCCTCTACGCGCATCACGACGTGCAGCCCGTGCCGGACGCGTCTGCATGGGACACCGACCCGTTCGTCGGCACCGAGATCGACGGCCGCCTCTACGGCCGCGGCTCCGCCGACGACGGCGGCGGCATCGCCATCCACTCCGGCGCGTTGAAGGCGCTTGGCCAGGACCTCAAGGTCAACGTCAAGGTGTTCATCGAAGGCGAGGAGGAGATGGGCTCCCCGAGTTTCATCCCGTTCATCGAGGCGCACAAGGCCGAGTTCGAATCCGACGTCATCATCGTCGCCGACTCCGGCAACTGGTCGGCGGACATCCCGTCCCTGACCACCTCGCTTCGTGGCAACACCTGCGTGGACGTGACCGTGCGCGGACTGAAGCACCCGGTCCACTCCGGACAGTACGGCGGGCCGATTCTCGACTCGAACACGCTCGCCGCGATGCTCATCGCCTCCCTGTACGACGCGAACGGCGACCTCGCCGTGCCCGGCGTCGCCGCCGAGGAGCCGATCGGCGGCCTCCAGCGCGACCTCGACGAGGCGTCCGTGCGCGCCGATGCCGGCGTCGTCGACTCCTACGCGCTCGCCGGCACCGGCTCGCTCGCCTCGCGCCTGTGGACCAAGCCGAGCCTGACCGTCATCGGCTTCGACGCGCACCCGGTCGACGGCTCGTTCAACGTGATCAGTCCCGAGACCCGCTTCCGCCTCTCCCTGCGCACCGCGCCGAACCAGCGCCCCGAAGAGGCGCAGGCCGCGCTCGTCGCGTACCTCGAAACCCACGCGCCGTTCGGCGCCGAGGTCGAGGTGACCAAGCTGGAGAACGGCATGGGCTGGGGCATGGATCCGGACGCGGTCGCCACCAAGGACGCGCTCGAGGCGATGGAGGAGGCGTTCGGCGTCGCCCCGATCAACAAGGGCGAAGGCGGGTCCATCCCGTTCATCCCCGAACTGCAGCGCATCTTCCCCGAGGCGCAGGTGCTCGTCACCGGCCCGGAGGATCCGAAGGCCAACGCGCACAGCCCCAACGAATCCATCTCGCTGTCCGGCCTGAAGAACAACGTCATCACCGAAGCCCTCCTGCTCGACAAGCTCGGTAGGTGACATTCTCCATTTCCTTGGAATCGGTCGGGATCAGCTTTGCTGGTCCCGACCATGGGATTGTGGGGGAATGGCCGCGAACGAATACCATGTGCCGTCATCCAGTCGCCCCGTGACGAAGGTGCCGCCGATGCGTTCGATTTCACGTCGGTAGTATGTCATTCCCTGCCCATGCCGTGGCAGTTCCTCGTCGGACAATGCGTTGGACGTGGTGATTTCGATGCCGCTGCCGTTCCACACGACGGAAACCTCATATGACTCCCGTTTCGCATGCCTGATGATATTGGCGTAGAGTTCGCCGATGAATCCGGTGCAGAGGGCCATCCGCTCTTCGCTCATCGGGGCGGGGTCGTCGTCGATGCCGAGGACGCTCCCGCCTTCGAAACCGAGACGGTTTATGCGTCTGTCGTTGTCGTCCAAAACCCGATGAAGGCGATCGGCAAACGCTTCCGTATTCGAGGACGTCGTGCCATGGATGCCGTGGTCCCATTCGTTGAGGGAATCGACGACCTTGTGCGTATTGTCCAGCGCATTGAGCGCCGACTCATTGATCTGACGCCAATCGTCGATATCGTTGCCGCCTGCTCTGATATGACGTTGGGCCATGCGTGCGATGAGCGACAATTCCCCGGTGACGGCGTCATGCATACGCTGGGCGGCACGCGCGGTGAACGCTACTTGGCGTAGATCGTCCTCCGCTTGGGCGAGTTTCACCTGTCGTCTGAATCCGTCCTCTCGCCAACGCAGCGATCGCCCGACGAGTGACGCCATGACGCTGAACGGTATGAGGGATATGAATACGTACCAGTCGACGTTCCAGCCGTTCGGGAGTCCGGTGTAGACCACCTGCAACAGGATCATCGCGATGGTCAGCGCCGCCGCCATGCGGTCGGAGGTCATATACGCCAACAATCCCAACGCGTACAGCACGCTGAACGTGGACGTGGGACCCGTGCCGTTGGAACAGACCGTCGTCAGACCGTCGATGACGATGAGTGCTACGGAGGATGGCAGAGGCAGGATGCTGGTGCCGATGAGCAGGGCCTCCTGCATGAGCGAGAGAGCCAATGCGATTCCGCCGGATGGGGGATTGTACGCCCATTGGATGATAAGCAACGACGAGAAGGCCGATGAGAGGGCGACACGTGCCTTTAGCGGGGGAATCAAAAGCGTTGGCGCCTTCCCGAGGTTCAGCCACGTGGTGAAAGCCATATCGCCACCGCCTGACGCGCCGTCCGCGCTCCGAGTTTCTGCATGATGTGCTGCATATGTTTGCGCACGGTCGCCTCCGAAATGCCGAGTCTGCCGGCGATTTCGGTATCGAGCAGTCCCTCATCCGCACACAGGTTGATGATCTCCTCCTCCCGCAACGTGAGCCGTTGATCGTGATCCGTCTCATTCATCAGACGGATGTGCGCGAGCTGCCGTGATTCGAAGCCCGTCATCGAACCGTTGCGGATCACCGAATCGATGGCGGAGACGAGGTCGTCTTCGGTATTCTTGCTGACCAGCCCCTGTGCGCCGGCGGCCTTCGCTTTCGCCTCATACAGGTTCAGAGAGAAGCTCGTCATCGCGAGAATAGGGAAGTCAAGGGACCGTTTCCGTATGCGCCTGCACGCGCTGGTCCCCTGAACTCCTTCCAGCGACATGTCCAGCAGCAGCAAGGAAGGAGCATGCGTCTTGGTCAGAAGCATCGCTTCCTTGGCTGACTGGGCCATCCATATGACACGGGTTGTTGGTAGACGTTCAGTCAAGAGCCGGTGTAAGGAATCCAAAGAACGTGCGTCGTTGTCGACGATGGCTATTTCCGTCATGGGAGTCGATGACGTCAAACATGAATCCTTTGTGCTTGTCATAGGTTCTATCTCTTGTGTGTGGGCTTGCAGTGCCACTATTTGCACTTGGGTGTGCCATAAGAATTATATATACACACATCGAGTATGCTTGGAATGAATTATTCACAAATGAAGTATTGCTCGACTTGTGTATCATATGTAGCATATGTTATGCTTAACAAATATAAGAGTAAAGGCTCTTAGGGTGATGAATCATTGGAGATTCATCGCTTGGTTATAGCATCCGACTGGTTGCAGAGAGTGTGTGGGATGAGAAAAGCAACTCGTAGCTGTCTTTTGGTTTTTTTAGCAGTGCTGCTGCTCTGTGGGTTGTCGTATCAATCCGCCTCTTTGCAATCCGGTAACGATATAAGATCTCCGTCTTCATCGAAGGAGCAGAAAACATATAAAGAATTCACAGTAGAAGGTTTGGAAACATATGCGCGAGAGCGTTATGTTGCTTCTCGATCACAAGGTCTGGAGGATATCCGTCCTTTAGGTTCCGGAGAATTTTCCGGTACCGGAATCATCCCCATTGATATGGTGGCCGATCGTACTCATCGATATGACATCACGTATATGTGTAATCCCCAAACGGCAGCATCATTTTCGATACGACTACGGCGTGGTGGTGCTTCATATTGGGTGGCGGATATAGGTGAATGCCCCGGTGAAGGAGTGTTTGCGATTTCGGTTCCCGTCGAGAGATTTCCCAAAGCGACCGAAGTTGTTTTTAACGCTAATGATGAAACCAGTTTCATTGTCGTCATACATGAGATCATGGTTGAAAGGAAGAGCAATGAATAATGCACATGCCGTTCTTCCGACGACGGAGCCATGGTCGAATCATTCCTGAAGAATTTCTATGGGCATAGAACCAACGTAAGCCTGCAAACCGCTGTCGGGCGCAATACAATCTTCGTATTGCGTTCGACAGCGGTTTGTCATATAGTCATGGGCTGACACGGGAGCCGCTTGAAGGCGGCTGAGAGGGGGCCGCAACGGGTCCCGACCGATGGAACGTGGACGGGCAATGCCGACCACGGAACTGTCCTCCACCCGTGCCTTGAGAAGGAAGCACAGAGAAAGGCACATCACCATGGCCGAAACCGTCGCCAAGACCAACTACAAGTGGCGCGTCGTCGACATCGTCGTCGCCGCCATCATCGCCGTCGCATCCGGCGTCATCTTCTGGGGCTGGGACGTCGTCTGCGCCGCCCCGCTCGCCCTGTTCGAGGCCGTCACCCCCGGCTTCGAAGGCCTGCTCAACGGATTCTGGCTGTTCGCCGGCCCGCTCGCCGCCATCATCGTGCGCAAGCCGGGCGCCGCCCTCTTCGCCGAGACCCTCGCCGCGTTCCTCGAGCTCACGCTCGGCAACCAGTGGGGCGTCGGCGGCTCGCTCATCGTCGGCATCATGCAGGGCCTCGCCGCCGAAATCGGCTTCGCGATCTTCGCTTGGAAGCAGTGGAACATCGGCACCACCATCCTGTCCGGCGCTCTCGCCGGCGTCGCCTGCTGGGCCTACTACTGGATGACCAACCCCGGCTGGAACGCGATGCGCGTCAGCTGGTACCTCGTCGGCTCCATCATCTCCGGCGTCATCATCGCCGGCGCGCTCATGTGGGCGCTGCACAAGGCGATCGCCGCCACCGGCGTGCTCGGCCGCTTCGCCTCCGGCCGCGCCGAGGCGCGCGTCTGATGCGCATCACGCCCGCCCGCGTCGAGGCGAAGGATTGGGGATGGCGTCACGCCACGCGCAAGGACTTCGCCCTGCGCGGGCTCGACTTCGACATCCGCCCCGGGGAGCACGTGCTGCTCCTCGGCGCCTCCGGGGCGGGCAAAAGCACGCTCATGGCCGGACTGGCCGGCGTGCTCGGCGGATCCGACGAAGGCGAGCAGGAAGGCTCGCTCACCATCGACGGCGTCGAAGCCGGCATCGCCCGCGGCAAGGCCGGCCTCGTGCTGCAGGACCCGGATTCGCAGATCATCCTCGAACGCGTGGGCGACGACGCGGCCTTCGGCTGTGAGAACCTCGCCGTCCCACGCGACGAGACGTGGCGGCGCGTGCGCGAATCGCTCGACCTGGTCGGATTGAAGGACATCGACCTCGACCGGTCCACGCGCCACCTGTCCGGCGGGCAGCGGCAGCGCCTCGCGCTCGCCGGCGTGCTCGCCATGCAGCCGGGACTCCTGCTGCTCGACGAGCCGACCGCCAACCTCGACCCGGAAGGCGTGCGCGAAGTCCACGACGCGGTGCGCGACGTGCTTGCCCGCACCGGGCAGACCATGGTCGTCGTCGAGCATCATATCGACGTGTGGATGGACCTGATCGACCGCGTCATCGTCATCGGCCATCCCGACCCGGATTCGCACGTGGGCGGCGTCATCGCCGACGGAAGACCGGACGAGGTGTTCGGACGATTCGGCGACCTGCTCGCGCAGGGCGGCGCATGGGTGCCGGGACGCGCGATTCCGGACCGTGCGCCGACGCGCGCACGCGCGGACGTCCGCGAACCCGCGCTCGTCGCCGAGGACCTGAGCTTCGGCCGCGGATTCCCGCTCGGCGAGCATATCGATCTCGAATTCTTCGCCGGCGAGGTGACGGCCCTGATGGGGCCGAACGGCGCCGGAAAATCCACGCTCGCGCTGACGCTCGCCGGACTCCTGAAGCCGCTCGCCGGGCATGTGCGCGTGCGCGCCGACATCGCCGAAGGCGCGCGCGGCGACGAGCCGGACAAGTGGAGGAGCCGCGAACTGCTCGGCCGCATCGGCATGGTCTTCCAGGAGCCGGAACACCAGTTCGCTGCGGCGCTCGTACGCGACGAGGTCGCCATCGGGCCGAAATCGATGGGCGCCGACGAGGCGCGCGCGTACGCGATCGCCGACGAAATGCTGGAACGCATGAACCTCTCGCGGTTCGCCAAAGCCAACCCGTACACGCTGTCCGGCGGCGAGAAGCGGCGACTGTCCGTCGCCTCCATGCTGGCCGGCGCGCCGAAGATCCTCGTCATGGACGAGCCGACCTTCGGCCAGGACTTCACCACGTGGACCGAGATGGTCGACCTCATCGCCAAAGTGCGCGACCAAGGTTCCGCGGTCATCGTCGTCACGCACGACGAGGCGCTCGTCAGGGCGCTCGACGCGCGCCGCATCATGTTCGGATTCGCAGGGGAGTGAGTGGGTATGAACGATTCGGTCATCGTCTCGCCGCCGGGCGCGCGCAAGGAACCGGCCCGGCCCGCGTCGCCCTCGTGGTTCATCGCGAAGGTGAACCCGGTGACGCGCATCATCGGCGCGCTGCTGCTGTGCATCCCGATGTTCGTGAGCCTCGACGTGGTCTCCGCGTCCGTGGCGTTGGGACTCGAGGTCGCGCTGCTGTGGATCGGCGGCGTCGACCCGATCCGCATCTGCCGCAGCACGTGGCCGGTGTGGATCGCCGCGGTCGGCGGCTTCATCTCCGTGCTGCTCTACGGCCGCACGTCCGGCGAGATTCTGTGGACCGCCGGCTGGATCGTCGTGTCCGAAGGCTCCGTGTACCTCGCATGCGCCACGTTCCTGCGCGTGCTCGCCATCGCCATACCCGGCGTGGTGCTCGCGCTCGGCCTCGATCCGACCGATCTGGCCGACGGCCTCGTGCAGATCCTGCACCTCTCGCCCCGGTTCGTGTACGGCGGCCTCGCCGGCATGCGCATGTTCACGCTGCTGCAGGATGATTGGCGCGCATTGGGATTGTCGCGCCGCTCGCGCGGACTCGGCGACGGCAACGCGATCCAGCGCGCGTTCTCGCAGGCGTTCGGACTGCTGGTCCTGTCGATTCGGCGCGCCACGAAACTCGCCACCGCGATGGAGGCGCGCGGCTTCGGCGGCGAAGGCCCGCGTTCGGCGGCGCGCGTCTCGCGCCTGCATCCGATCGACGCGGTGTTCTGCGCGATCTGCTTCGTGATCCCGTTCATCGCGCTCGGCGTCGCCGTCGCCACCGGCAACTGGCACTTCTCCTTCCAAGGCGCGTGACGTCCACTGCAGTCGAGACGCGTGTATGCGCGTGTGCCGCCGCGCGGTAGGCGTGACGGTAGGGTGGGGGCATGCCCATCAACCATGCAGTGATCGACAATCCGAAATCCGACCGAATCAAGCGCGTCGCCGGACTCGCGCGCCCGGCGGGCCGCGAACGTTCCGGCCGCTTCCTCATCGAAGGGCCGCAGTCCGTGCGCGAGGCCGTCGCGTGGCGTCCCGACGTGGTGAGCGACCTGTACGTCGCGATCGACGTCGACCCCGACGGCGAACCGTACGTCTCCGAGACGATCGCCTCGATCGTCGACAAGTCGCAGGAATCGCGCAAGACGCCGATCTACGTGCACCACGTCACGCGCGAGGTGATGGCCAAGATCAGCAAGGACGCGCAGGGCATCGTCGCCGTGGGCGACATCGAGACGCTCCACACGGAGATCTCCGCCGTCCGCCTCTCCGAACGCCCGCTCATCGCCGCGTTCTGGCAGGTGCGCGACCCCGGCAACGCGGGCACCGTGATCCGCGCCGCGGACGCCGCCGGCTGCGACGCGGTCGTGTTCGTCGACGAATGCGTGGACCCGCTGAACCCGAAGGTCATCCGTTCGACCGCCGGCTCCCTGTTCCACATCCCCGTGCTGCGCATGGACACCGGCACGTTCCTCAAGTGGATGGAACGCGACGACCTCGCCACCATCGCCGCCGACGTGTACGGCACGCCGGAACGCAAGCCCGAATCGCTGCCCGACATGCTCGCCGAACGCGCGGACGGCGCGAAACGCGGCGCGAAGGGCGTGCGCGGCGACGCCGTGCTGTTCGGCAACGAGGCGCGTGGACTGCCCGCCGCCATCCTGGAGCGCATGGACCGCATCGTGTCCATCCCGCTGTACGGCAAGGCCGAATCGCTGAACCTCGGCACGTCCGCCGCGGTCATGCTCATGAGCCTCGCTATGAGCGGACGCTGAGACGCGCGGCACGCGCCGGTCACGTGCCGGCCATGTGTCGGTCGCATGCCGGTCACGTGCCGGCCGCCCCGCGACCACGTGATGGAACCGGGCGGCCATGTCGAGTCATACCGTGACAATGTGATGTTGGACAACGCTTGGGAAACGTGCGTTTTCGCGTGTCTCCCCACGTGCAATGCACGTCAGTGAAGCAGATATAAAGGAAAGGGTGCTCGTGGCAGAAGCGCTATTCGATGCGCAAGCGGTGACCGATGCGGTCGCCGAAGGCATCGCGAAAATCCAGAACGCCTCCACGCTGGAGGAATTGAAGGCCATCAAGAGCGAATACGCCGGAGCCGACTCGGCGATGACGCAGGCCAGCAAGGCCATCGGGGCACTGCCCAAGGACCAGAAGAAGGACGCAGGCAAGCTCATGGGCAAGCTGCGCGCCGACTTCGGCCGCGCCTACGGCCCCAAGGAGAAGGAGCTCAAGGAGGCCGCCGAGGCCGCCGCGCTCGCCGCCGAGACCGTCGACATGACGCTGCCGGTCGCGCGCAAGCCGCTCGGCGCGCGCCATCCGCTCGCCAAGCTCATGGAGGACGTCGAGGACTTCTTCATCTCCATGGGATGGCAGATCTCCGCCGGCCCCGAAGTGGAGGCCGAATGGTACAACTTCGACGCCCTCAACTTCGGACCGGACCATCCGGCCCGCCAGATGCAGGACACCTTCTACGTGAAGGGCAACCAGGCGAAGGACGCCGCCGGCTTCGTCGGCTCCAACATGGTCGTGCGCACGCAGACCTCGTCCGACCAGGTGCGCGCCCTGCTGTCGCGCGGCGTGCCGCTGTACATCGCCTCTCCGGGCCGCGTGTTCCGCACCGACGAGCTCGACGCCACCCACACCCCGGTGTTCCACCAGTGCGAGGCGCTCGCCGTCGACAAGCACCTGACCATGGCCGACCTCAAGGGCGTGCTCGACAAGCTCGCCGTCGCCATGTTCGGCCCGGAGGCCAAGACCCGCCTGCGCCCGAGCTACTTCCCGTTCACCGAGCCGAGCGCCGAGCTCGACCTGTGGTTCCCCGACAAGAAGGGCGGCCCGGGCTGGCTCGAATGGGGCGGCTGCGGCATGGTCAACCCGAACGTGCTCAAGTCCGCGGGCATCGACCCGAACGAATACACCGGCTTCGCGTTCGGCGTGGGCATGGAGCGCACGCTGCTGCTGCGTTCCGACATCAACGACATGCACGACCTCGTCGAGGGCGACGTGCGTTTCGCCGAACAGTTTGTGATGGGGGAGTGATTACCCATGCCTATGGTTGATATCGATTGGCTCAAGGAGCACGTCGAGGTTCCGTCCGACCTCACCTACGAGCAGCTCGCCAAGGACCTGGTCAAGGTCGGCCTCGAGGAGGAGGAGATCCACGCCTCCCAGGTGACTGGCCCGATCGTCGTCGGCTACGTGGTCGACGCCACGCCGGAGCCGCAGAAGAACGGCAAGATCATCAACTGGTGCCATGTCGACGTCGGCGACGAATACAACGAGACCGACGAGAACGGCAACAAGGTGCCGCGCGGCATCATCTGCGGCGCGCCGAACATGGCCGCCGGCGAGAAGGTCGTCGTGACGCTTCCGGGCGCCGTCCTGCCCGGCGACTTCCGCATCGAGCCGCGCAAGACGTACGGCCACATCTCCAACGGCATGTGCGCCTCCGAGCGTGAGCTCGGCCTCGGCGACGACCACAACGGCATCATCCTGCTGCGCCACTACGGCTTCACTCCCGAGGAGTACGAGGCCTTGAAGCCCGGCGACGACGCGATGCACCTGCTGCACCTCGACCAGCCGCTGCTGGAGATCAACATCACGCCGGACCGCGGCTACACGCTGTCCTACCGTGGTGTGGCCCGCGAATACCACCACTCCACCGGCGCCGCGTACACGGATCCGGTCAAGGAGCTCAACGCCCGCGTGCCCGTCGCCGCCGGCGAGGCCTCCGGCACCGTGCCGGACGTGCAGGTCGAGATCGACGACGACAACCCGATCCACGGCGTGCCCGGCTGCGACCGCTACTACGCGCGCGCCATCCGCGGCTTCGACCCGTCCTCGCGCACGCCGAACTGGATGCGCCGTCGTCTCATCCGCGCCGGCGTGCGTTCCATCTCGCTCGCCGTGGACGTCACCAACTACGTGATGCTCGACCTCGGCCAGCCGATGCACGCCTACGATCTGGACAAGCTCGAAGGCCCGATCGTCGTGCGCCGCGCGAACGAGGGCGAGAAGCTCGTCACCCTCGACGGCAAGGAGCACGAGCTCAGCCCCGAGGACCTGCTCATCACCGATTCGCCGAACGGCCAGCGCGCCTCGCGCATCATCGGTCTCGCCGGCGTGATGGGCGGCCTGTACGGCGAGGTGACCGCGGAGACGAAGAACATCCTGCTCGAGGCCGCGCACTTCGACCAGGTGTCCATCGCGCGTTCCGCCCGCCGCCACAAGATCCCGTCCGAGGCGTCCCGCCGCTTCGAGCGCGGCGTCGACTACCAGCTGCAGCCGGCCGCCGCGCAGATGGCCGCCGACCTGCTCATCAAGTACGGCGACGGCGAGGCCAGCGAGCATCCGACCGACGTGAACAACACGGTCCGCCGCAAGGCCATCCACTTCAAGGCCTCCGAGGTGAAGCGCGTCGCCGGCCTCGACACCGGCGTCAACGCCATCTCCGACATCCTCACCGACATCGGCTGCACCGTGGCCGGCGGCGGCAACGGCGAATTCTCCGTCACCCCGCCGACCTGGCGCCCGGACCTCAACGAGCCGTGCGATCTGGTCGAGGAGGTCGCGCGCCTCGTCGGCTACGACGAGATCCCCGTCACCGTGCCGCCGGCGCCGGTCGAGGGCATGGTCGGCCTGACCGCCGACCAGCTGCGCCGCCGCCGCGTCGCCGACGAGCTCGCCGAGTACGGCATGGTGGAGGCCCTGAGCTACC
Source organism: Bifidobacterium sp. LH_424 (assembly GCF_056356895.1). Lineage (NCBI taxonomy): Bacteria > Bacillati > Actinomycetota > Actinomycetes > Bifidobacteriales > Bifidobacteriaceae > Bifidobacterium > Bifidobacterium sp. LH_424. The sequence continues at coordinate 177,102 of NZ_JBKEVC010000003.1, read as the reverse complement.
CGTTCGTGGGCGACAACGACTACAAGGCGTTCGGCTACGACGCGGAGGCCACCAAGAAGGTCAGCGTCGAGATCGCGAACCCGCTGTACGGCGACCGTCCGTACCTGCGCCGCCACATCCTGCCCACGCTCGCCACGACCGTGCAGCGCAACATCCGCCGCGGCATCGAGAACGTGTCGCTCTACGAGCTCGGCCACGTGTACCTGTGGAACCCGGACGCGCCCGCTATCCCGGCCCTGCCCGGCGGTGTGAAGCCCACGCCCGAGCAGCTCGCCGCGCTCGACGCCGGCCTGCCCGACCAGCCCGACCACGTGGCCGGCATCCTGACCGGTCTCGCCGAGAACACCGGCTGGCTGGGCGGCAAGCGTCCGGTCGATTGGTCCGACGCGGTCGAGGCCGTGCACCGCATCGCCGACCGTCTCGGCGCCGCCATCGAGCTCGAGCAGCCGGCCGCCGCCGACGTGCCCGCCCAGTGGCATCCGGGCCGTTTCGCCCGCGTGACCGCCGCCGGCACGTTCGTCGGCTTCGTCGGCGAGCTCCACCCGCACGTCAACGAGGCGCTCGGCTTCCCCGAGCACTCCGCCGCGTTCGAGCTGAACCTCACCGCGCTGTTCGCCACGCTCGACGGCAAGCCGGTGCAGGCCAAGCCGATCTCCACGTTCCCGCCCGTCAAGCAGGACCTCGCCTTCACCGTGGACGACACGGTGACCGCCGCCCAGCTCGAAGGCGTGGTGCGCGAGGCCGCCGGCGCGAACCTCGAATCCATCGAACTGTTCGACGTGTTCACCGGCGAGCAGGTGGGTGAGGGCAAGAAGTCCCTCGCCTTCGCGGTGGTGTTCCGCTCGCCCGACAAGACCCTGTCCGCCGAGGACAGCGAGGCGATCCGCAAGGCCATCGTCGACAAGGCCGCCGAGCTCGGCGCGCAGCTGCGCGCCTGAGCCGCCGGGCCGCTCCGGCTCGTTCCGAGCGGCTTTCCGGCTTGGCTTCCGGTCCGACGGCGATGAACCGCTGGGCCGAAAGCGAAACGACATAAGTTAACATAAGGTGCAACACGAGGAGGACCCGATGAGCGCACCCGGACAGCAGCCGAACGATTCCGCACAGCAGACGGGAGGGGACGGCGTCGCACCGGGGGCGGGCTCACCGGGTCCCGTCGTATCCGGGGAGGCACCGTCGCAGCCACAGCCGCAGTACGGGCAGTACGCGCATCCCGACTACGGCGCGATGTTGAGCCAATATGGTCCGAACTACAATCCGTATCTGTACGGCGCGCCCGACCCCGAGCCGAAGAAGGATGATGCGGGGGAGAACGCGCGGCAGATGCCGCAGCGCACGCCGGGTGCCGCGTATCCCGGCGGCTACGGGCGGAACGGCCAATATCCGCAGAACGGCCCGTACGGTCCGAACGGGAACCCCGGCAATCCGAACCAGTCACCGACGGGTCCGGGTGTCGGTGCCGGCACGAACGACGGCCACACGCCACGCTACTTCTACGGCATCGACGTGAACGACCCCAACCAGAACCCGCTGTACGGGCGCTGGGACTCCTACGCGATCATCGCCTTCGTGTTCGCGATCGTGTTCAGCGTGCCCCTGCTGCCGACCATCATGGGCGTCATCTCCGTGTGGCGCACCGGCACCTTCCACATGAAGGGCCGTTGGCTCGCCATCGCCGCGATCGTCATCAACGTGCTCACCACCGCATTGCAGATCTGGATGTGGGTCAACGGCGTCGACGTGACCGACCTCACCAACCAGATGCTCGATATGGTCGGCGGCGGCTCCACCTCCGGCGACACGATGACCACATGACCGATCGTCTCGACACGTGATTACATAATTATGCAATAGTCTGCATAGGTATGTATGCTCGTGGGTATTGCCCATGAAGTGAAGGACGTGATATGGCGAAATACACGGTGGCCGTGGCGGGTGCCACGGGTTATGCGGGAGGCGAGGCGCTGCGCATTCTGGCCGCCCATCCCGCGTTCGAGGTGACCTGCGTGGCGGGTCACTCCTCGGTGGGGGACAAGCTCGGCAAGCACATGCCGCATATCCCGCAGCTGGCGGATCTGACCGTCGAAGACACCACCCCGGAAGTCCTGAACGGCCACGACGTGATCATCCTCGCGCTGCCGCACGGCGCCTCCGGCAAGCTGGCGTCCCAGCTCGACCCTGACGCTGTCGTCGTCGACCTCGGCGCCGACCACCGCCTCGAGGAGAAGAGCGCGTGGGACGAGTTCTACGGCGGTGACTTCTACGAGCATTGGACCTACGGCATGCCCGAGCTCATCACCGGCAAGGCCGCCGACGGCTCGTACACGCGCCAGCGCGCCGCGCTGCCCGGAACCAAGCGCATCGCCGGCCCCGGCTGCAACGTGACCGCCACCACGCTGGCCCTGCAACCCGGCGTCACCGAAGGCCTCGTCGAGCACACGGACATCGTCGCCGACCTCGTCGTCGGCTACTCCGGCGCCGGCAAGAACCTCAAGCGCACCAACCTGCTCGCCGCCGAGGCGTTCGGCTCCGCCCTGCCGTACGGCGTGGGCGGCACACACCGCCACATCCCCGAGATCCTGCAGAACCTCGCGCATGCCGCCGGCCTCGACGCCGCGGCCGCCGACGGGTTCACGCTCGGCTTCACGCCGGTGCTCGCCCCCATGTCGCGCGGTATCCTCGCCTGCGTGAGCGCGAAGATGACCGACAAGGCGAAGCGCCTGAGCGACGCGGAGATCCGCGACGTGTGGGCCCACGCCTACGAAGGCCAGGACTTCATGGTGTTCCTGCCGGAAGGCACCCTGCCCGCCACGGCGAACATCATCGGCTCGAACGCCGCCCACATCCAGGTCGTCACCGACCGCAAGGCCGGCCGCATCACCGCCTTCGCCGCCATCGACAACCTCAACCGCGGCACTGCCGGCCAGGCGGTGCAGTCCCTGAACATCGCCCTCGGCCTTCCCGAAGACCAGGGCCTGACCAAGATCGGAGTCGCCCCGTGAGCGTCACATTCGCACAAGGATTCGCCGCATCCGGCGTCGAGGCGGGCATCTCCGCCGTCGCCGGCAAGAAGGACCTCGCGCTCGTTGTCAACAACGGCCCGCTCGACGCGGCCGCCGGCGTGTTCACCTCCAACCGTTTCTGCGCCGCGCCCGTGCAGTGGTCGCGCAAGGTCGTCGCCGACGGCCACATCAAGGCCGTGATCCTCAACTCCGGCGGCGCCAACGCGTGCACCGGAGCCGAAGGCTACGCGCAGTCCAAGGCCACCGCCGAAACCGTCGCCGCGCTCGTCGGCGCGGAACCGGACGACGTGGCCGTGTGCTCCACCGGCCTCATCGGCGAACTGCTGCCGCTCGACCACGTGCTCGACGGCGCGAAGGTCGCCCACGCGGCGCTCGCCGCCACGCCCCAGGCCGGCGCGGACGCCTCGCACGCCATCATGACCACCGACACCAAGCCGAAGACCGTCGAACTCGAAGGCACCGGCGGCTGGAGGATCGGCGGCATGGTCAAGGGCTCCGGCATGATCGCCCCGCAGCTGGCCACCATGCTGTGCGTCATCACCACCGACGCCGTCGTGAGCGCCGGCCAGCTCCAGGCCGCGCTCGCCGTCGCCACCGAACACTCGTTCAACCGCATCGACGTGGACGGCTGCATGTCCACCAACGACACGGTGCTTCTGCTCGCCTCCGGCGCCTCCGGCGTCGAACCCGACAAGGACGAGTTCAACAAGCTCGTCAAGGACGCCTGCGCCTCCCTCGCCCGCCAGATCATCGGCGACGGCGAAGGCGCCAGCCACGACATCCGCATCACCGTCACCGGCGCGACCAGCGAGGACGCGGCGCTCGCCTGCGGCCGCGCCGTCGCCGCCTCCAACCTGCTCAAGTGCGCGATCAGCGGCAACGACCCGAACTGGGGCCGCATCGTCTCCTCGCTCGGCACCGTGCCGCCGGAAGTCGCCCCCTACGAGTCCGACAAGGTGACCGTCGACGTCAACGGCGTGCGCATCTGCGAGAACGGCGGCGCCGGACGCGACCGCTCCGAGGTCGACATGACCCCGCGCGAGGTCCACATCGACATCGACCTCAACGCCGGAGACGCCGAGGCGACCGTCTGGACCGACGACCTCACCCACGAATACGTCCACATCAACGCTGACTACGAAAGCTGAAAGAGGATATGTCAAGCGAACTGAAGGGACCCGGATTCCACTTCGACGTGCACACCGACCTGCGCGCCGACCAGAAGGCCGAAGTGCTCATCGAGGCGCTGCCGTGGCTCGAGGAGTTCGCCGGCCAGCGCATCGTCGTCAAGTACGGCGGCAACGCGATGATCGACGAACACCTCAAGCAGTGCTTCGCCGAGGACATGGTGTTCCTGCGCCAGGTCGGCCTGCACCCGATCGTCGTGCACGGCGGTGGCCCGCAGATTTCCCAGATGTTGAAGGCCCTCGGCATCAAATCCGAGTTCAAGGGCGGCCTCAGGGTCACCACGCCCGAGGCGATGGACGTGGTGCGCATGGTCCTGACCGGCAAGGTGTCGCGTGAGCTCGTCGGTCTCATCAACGCACACGGCCCGCTCGCCGTGGGGCTTTCCGGCGAGGACGGCGGCCTGTTCTCCGCCATGCAGCGCCGGCCCGTCATCGACGGCAAGCCCACCGACATCGGCCTCGTCGGCGACGTCGTCTCCGTCGACGCCTCCGCCGTCGAGGACCTCGTCAACGCGGGCCGCATCCCCGTCGTCTCCTCGGTCGCTCCGAACGAGGACGACGCCACCGAAGTGCTCAACGTGAACGCCGACTCCGCGGCCGCCGCGCTCGCCTCCGCCGTCGGCGCGCACAAGCTCGTCATCCTCACCGACGTGGACGGCCTGTACGCCGACTGGCCGGACCGCAACTCGCTGATCGGCCGCATCGGCGTGGAGAACCTGCGCGACATGCTGCCCGACCTCGAATCCGGCATGCGCCCGAAGATGGAGGCGTGCGTGCGCGCCATCGACGGCGGCGTGCCCCAGGCGCACATCATCGACGGCCGCAAGCCGCATTCCATCCTGAACGAGATTTTCACCTCCGCCGGCATCGGCACCATGGTCGTGCCCGAGGACGGCATCGAAATGAGGAGCTCCTATGTCTTCTGACGTGAACAGCACCACGCCCGCTGCGGGCCCGGAACCGCTCGGCCCCAAGGATTCCCAGTGGCTGGGGGAGTATTCCCAGGTCCACATGAACGTGTTCGGCACGCCGCTGCGCGTCATGGACCACGGCCAGGGCGCCCACGTGTGGGACGTCGACGGCAACGAATACCTCGACTTCCTCGGCGGCATCGCCGTCAACTCGATCGGCTACGCGCATCCCAAGTGGGTGAAGGCCGTCGCCGAACAGGCCGCGAAGGTCGCGCACGTGAGCAACTACTTCGCCACCGAACCGCAGATCGAGCTCGCCGCGCGCCTCGTCAAACTGGCGGGTGCCCCCGAAGGCTCCCACGTCTACTTCGGCAACTCCGGCGCGGAAGGCAACGAGGCGGCCCTGAAGCTCGCCAAACTGTACGGCCGCACCCTGCCCGGCGCCGCGCCCTCGATGGGCGGCAAGCCGGCGCGCATCATCGCCCTGACCAACGGATTCCACGGCCGCACGCTCGGCGCCCTGTCCGCCACGTGGAAGCCCGCCATCCGCAAGCCGTTCGGCCCGCTCGTGCCCAACATCGAATTCGTGCGCGCCGGCGACCCGCTCTCCCTGTACGAGGCGTTCAGCGAGACCGGCGTCGGCCCCTACGGCAAGGGACCCGTCGCCGCCGTCATCATGGAGCTCATCCAAGGCGAGGCCGGCGTGAAGCCCCTGGGCGCCGACTACGTCAAAAAGGTGCGCGAGATGTGCGACATCAACCACGCGCTGCTCATCATCGACGAAGTGCAGACCGGCATCGGCCGCACCGGCGCATGGTTCGCCTTCCAGCGCGAGGACCTGTCCGGCGGCATCACGCCCGACATGGTCACCTTCGCCAAGGGCGTGGCCGGCGGCTTCCCGATGGGCGGCATGATCGCCTTCGGCGAGAAGCTCTCCGCCCTGTTCACGCCCGGCTCCCACGGCTCCACCTTCGCCGGCAACCCGCTTGGCGCCGCCGCGGCCCTCGCCACGCTCGACGTGATCGAGGAGGACGGCCTCGTCGCCAACGCCGAAGCCCGCGGGCGTCAGCTGCGCGACGGGCTCATGGCCGCCGGCAACCCGCTGTACGTCTCCACGCGCGGCCGCGGCCTGCTCGACGCCGTCGAACTCGCCCACCCGTGCGCCCACGCCGTGATGAACTGGTGCCTCGAACGCGGCCTCATCGTCAACGCGGTGCGCACCGACGCCCTACGCTTCGCCCCGCCGCTCATCGTCTCCGAGAAGGACGTCGACGACGCGCTCGCCATCCTCAAGGCCGTCCCCGGCGACCTCCCCGACGACTGACCGCAACCGCCCGCCACCCGCACACCCGAAAGGACAACCACCATGACCCCCGAACTGCGCCACATGCTGCGCGACGACGACCTCGACCACGAGGAGCAGAAGCAGGTCCTCGAACTCGGCATGAAGTTCCGCGAGAACCGCTTCTACCGTCAGCCGTTCGCCGGCCCGCAGGCCGTCGCCGTGCTGTTCGACAAGCCGTCCACCCGCACCCGCTCCAGCTTCTCCATCGGCGTGGCCGAACTCGGCGGCTACCCGCTCGTCATCGACAAGTCCGGCTCCCAGCTGGGCCGCGGCGAGCCGGTCGGCGACACCACCGAAGTGCTCACCCGCATGGCCTACGGCCTCGTGTGGCGCACGTTCGGCCAGGACCGCGTCGAGGAGATGGCCGCGCACGCCACCTGCCCGGTCGTCAACGCGCTGACCGACGACTTCCACCCCTGCCAGATCCTCGCCGACTTCCTCACCATCGCGCAGTTCCGCGGCGGCGTGGACGCGCTCAAGGGCAAGACCATCGCCTACGTGGGCGATGCGGCCAACAACATGTCCAACTCGTACCTGCTCGGCGGCGCCGTCGCCGGCATGCACGTGCGCGTCGCCGGCCCGCAGGGCTACCTGCCCCGCCCGGACATCGTCGCCGACGCCGAGCGCATCGCCGCGGAGAACGGCGGTTCCATCCTCGTGACCACCGACGCGAAGGAGGCCGTCAAGGACGCCGACTGCGTGTTCACCGATACGTGGGTCTCGATGGGCGAGGAGGCCGAATACGCGATCCGCTCCAAGCCGTTCTGGGACTACCAGGTGAACGACGAGCTCATGGCGCTCGCCAAGCCGGACGCGTTGTTCCAGCACTGCCTGCCCGCCTACCGCGGCAAGGAGGTCACCTCTTCGGTGATCGACGGCCCGCAGTCCGTCGTGTGGGACGAGGCCGAGAACCGTCTGCACGCGCAGAAGGCGCTGCTCACCTGGCTGGTCGGCAAGCAGCGCGGCGACGAAAGCCTGCTCGCATGAGCCAAACGCGTCCGTCCCTCCACCGTCCGGCCACGCGCGCCGCGCGTCTGAGCGCCATCGAAGAGGTGCTGCTCACGCACATCATCACCTCGCAGTCCCAGCTGTCGTCGATTCTCGCCGACGAGGGCATCGCGGTGACGCAGGCGACGCTGAGCCGCGACCTCGACGAGATGAACGCGTTCAAGAAGCGGCTTCCGGACGGCACGATGGCCTACGCGGTCGGCCATGAGCCGTCCGGCGACGAGCAGCAGGACTCCGCCAAGGCGGAGGCGCAGATGTCGCGCGTGCTGTCCGGTCTGGTGACCTCGGTCGCGGCGGCCCGCAACCTCATCGTCATCCACACGCCGTCCGGCGCCGCCCAGTACGTCGCCTCGGTGATCGACAAGCAGCCGATCGACGGCCTGCTCGGCACGATCGCCGGCGACGACACGGTCATGGCGATCTGCAAGGACGACGACACCGCCGTCGCCCGCGCCGACTGGCTCCTCGCCCTCGCCTCCAAGTGACTTCCATTCCGGCACTCCGTTCCTTCCGGCCCCCTCTGTCGAGGGGGCTCCCGCGTAGCGGGTGGGGGAGAGATGCGGCACGCCGCGGCGCATCGCGTACGCATGCTGGACACGCCGTGCATAAATATACAGACTTCTGTATATACTTGCATCAGTTTGTTTTGAAGAAAGGCATCCCATGGCAGATAACAATCGACTCGTGCTCGCCTACTCCGGCGGCCTCGACACCTCCGTCGCCATCTCCTACCTCAAGGAGCGCACCGGCAAGGACGTCGTCGCCGTGTCCCTCGACGTCGGCCAGGGCGGCGAGAGCCTCGAGACCATCAAGCAGCGCGCCCTCGCCTGCGGCGCCGTCGAGGCCTACGTGGTCGACGCCCGCGACGAGTTCGCCAACGAATACTGCATGAAGGCCCTCAAGGCCAACGCCATGTACGAAGGCGTGTACCCGCTGGTCTCCGCCATCTCCCGCCCGCTCATCTCCAAGCACCTCGTGCGCGCCGCCCACCAGTTCGGCGCCGATACCATCTCCCACGGCTGCACCGGCAAGGGCAACGACCAGGTCCGCTTCGAGGTGTCCATCGCCTCCATCGACCCGACGCTGAAGGCCATCAGCCCGATCCGCGACCTCGCCCTCACCCGCGACGTGGAGATCGCGTTCGCCAAGGAGCACAAGCTGCCGATCACCCAGACCGAGAAGAGCCCGTACTCCATCGATCAGAACGTGTGGGGCCGCGCCATCGAGACCGGCTTCCTCGAGGATCCGTGGAACGGTCCGACCAAGGACTGCTACTCCTACACCGACGACCCGGCGTTCCCGCCGGTCGAGGACGAGGTCGTCATCGAGTTCAAGCAGGGCGTGCCGGTCAAGATCGACGGCCGCGACGTCACCCCGCTGCAGGCCATCGAGGAGATGAACCGCCGCGCCGGCGCCCAGGGCATCGGCCGCATCGACCTCATCGAGGACCGTCTCGTCGGCATCAAGTCCCGCGAGCTGTACGAGGCCCCGGGTGCCGTGGCCCTCATCACCGCGCACCAGGAGCTCGAGAACTGCTGCCTCGAGCGCGAGCAGCACCGCATCAAGCGCGACATCGACAAGCGCTGGGGCGAGCTGGTCTACGATGCGCAGTGGTTCAGCCCGGCCACCCAGTCCCTGAACGCGTTCATCGAGGACACCCAGAAGTACGTGTCCGGCGAGATCCGCATGGTGCTGCACGGCGGCCGCGCCGTCGTCACCGGCCGTCGTTCCGACAGCTCGCTGTACGACTACAACCTCGCCACCTACGATTCCGGCGACAGCTTCGACTCGAAGTCCTCCAATGGCTTCATCGACATCTACGGCCTGCCGAGCCGCGTCGCCGCCGCCCGCGACGTCAAGTTCGGCAACGGCATCGAAGTGCCGAACAACACCGTCGAGTAAGACGGATGGCCCGACGAGAGCCGCCTAAGGGCCGCTTCCGTCTGATTGGTTTCCCGAAGGGACCGGTTCGCGCCGGTCCCTTCGTCGTATCCAAGCCGCGTCAGCGGTGGGCGTTGATCCACAGGATGGCGAGCTGGGTGCGGTTGGTCAGTCCCAGCTTGTCGAGCGCGCCGCTCACCCGGTTGCGCACCGTGCCCTCGCTCAGGCACAATCGGTGCGCGATGTCGCGGTTGTCATATCCTTCGGCCACGAGCGAGGCGACCTCACGCTCCCGCTCGTTGAGCATCGACTCCACGACCGCCGCATCGGCTGATGTGGCTGAACCATCCGATGCGCCTGTGTCGCCCGATGACGTGCGCCCGTGGGATGGAGGAGCGGAAGCCGCCGTGGCGCCGTCGCCGGTGAGCTTGCCGAGCACGTCGGAGCCCAACACCACCTGTCCGGCCATGACCGCCTGCAGCGCCGGCCCCACGGCCGTGACGTCCTGTTTGATGAGATAGCCCTTCGCGCCCAATGCCATCGCCTGCGTGATGTACGCGCGGTCCGCGAACGTGGTCAGGAACAGGATGCGCGCCGCCGGGTCGCGCCCCAATATCTCCCGCGCCGCGTCGAGTCCGTCACGCCCCGGCATCTGGATGTCGATGAGCAGTATGTCCGGCCGCGCGTCAGGTGCCGAGGAATACCGTGCGACCGCACCGTCGCCGTCGTTCGCCGTCCACAGCACGTCGGCCGCGCCGGTCGCGGTCAGAATCGTCTCCAACGACTGGCAGACGATCGGATCATCATCCACGATCGCGATACGCATCACGCACCCGCCTTTCCTCGGTTTCCGCGATTCTCCTGATGTTCCATATCCGAAGTCTTCCGTGTGCCGCCGTCCGCGGCCCACCGGGCCTTCGGAATCGAGACGAACACGCGCCAACCCCCATCGTAGGGCCCGCAGTACGCGGTGCCGCCTAAGGCGCGCACCCGCGATTCGATGTCGGCGACCCCCATGCCGTGCGGGGGAGCGCCGGCGGGACCGCCATCGCCGTCCAACGGGATCGCGGGGCCGGGGTCGGAGACGACCAGCTGCCAGAACGCGGGGAAATCGCGCAGCGTCACCCGCGCCTCGCGCGCCATGCTGTGATGCGCGACGTTCGCCAACGATTCGCGGATCACCGTCGCGAGACACCGTGAGACCGGTGCGGGGGCGGCGTCGATGTCGTTCTCCAGACGCACCTCCAACCCCTGATTCGGATCGGTGCCGCCGCCCGCGCCGACGGAGGCGAACGGCCGGGCTGCATCCTCGATCTGCGCGATGAAATCGGTGCCGTCATCCTCCAGATCATGCACGGACCGGCGCACCATCGTCATCGCGTCGTCCAACGTCGCGCCCAACGCGCCGAATCCGCGCGCCGCGACGGCGTCGCCGGTGGCGTCGGCCACCGCGCGCCCGGCCTGCGCCTGCATGATCGCGCGCGTCAGCAGATGACCGACGTTGTCGTGGATGTCGCGGGCGATGCGCGTGCGCTCGCCGAGCGTCGCCATGCGCACCGACTGCGCCCGCTCCTCGTCCAGGTCGGCGATCCTGATTCGCGACGAACGTGACGATTCCCGCAGACGGTCCTCGGTGCGGCGCAACGCGCGACGCAGCATGGGGACGTCGCGCGAATCCGCCCCCAACAGCGCCCCCACGCATGTCGCCGTGACCATCAGCGCAGTCGGGGCGACATCGCCGCCCGCATGCGCCTCGACCGCCATCGGAACCAGCGGTGCCACCCACAGCCAGCGCGCGATCAGCGGCATCAGACCGGCGAGACGATTCGGACGATTCGTATGGTTCGTGTGATTCGTGACCGCCGGAATCCGCGCCATATCGAAGGCGACGAGCGGCAGGAACACACGGCAATCCGAGACGATTACGGCGATGAGGCAGAACACGGTCGCCGGCAGGAGCGCCGCGCGCCTGCCGGACGACCATTCGGACAGGCCGGAGACGATCACGGCCATCAGCATCGCCGTGACCAGCGCCGCATCCACGGCGACGTGCGCGACCGGCGCGAACGTGAGACAGAGCGCGAGCAGCAACCCCTTCCCGATCATCGCCCGCATGGAATCCTCCGTCGTCCGCACCGAACCGTCACCATCCAGCCTACCCGCTTCGCCGCGGCACATCCCGGACCGCCCCGCGCCTGCCGTCCATTCCCGCAATCCGTCCCGCACCCGATGTCACCGGAAACCGGTGACGAATGTCACCTGCGTCACGCCGATACGTGACGTTTGCAGGTGGCGGGACGCGCACGCGGGTGGGACGATGGAGACAACCACCCAAGGAAGGGAGCGGACATGACGGACGACCACACGACCACCGCGACTTCGGCCATCAGCGTGACGAAACTCGTCAAACGCTACGGCGACATGGTGGCGCTCGACCATTTCGACCTCGACATCCGGCAGGGCGAGATCTTCGGCCTGCTCGGCCCCAACGGCTCCGGCAAGACCACGGCCATCAACTGCATCCTCGCCCTGCTCTCCTACGATTCGGGCACGATCCGCGTGTTCGGCGAGCCGATGACGCCGACCAGCTACGCGCTCAAACGGCGCATCGGCCTCGTCCCGCAGAACGTCGCCGTGTTCAACGAGCTGACCGTCGAGGAGAACATCGACTACTTCTGCTCGCTGTACGTGCCGAGGAAAGCCGACCGTGCGCCGCTCGTCGAGGAGGCGATCGACTTCGCCGGACTCGGCGAATTCCGCCGGTTCCGACCCGGCAAACTCTCCGGCGGTCTGCTGCGACGTCTCAACATCGCGTGCGGCGTCGCGCACAAGCCCGACCTCATCTTCTTCGACGAGCCGACCGTCGCCGTCGACCCGCAAAGCCGCAACGCGATTCTCGAAGGCATCGAACGGCTCAACGCGGCCGGCGCGACCGTCGTCTACACGAGCCATTACATGGAGGAGGTCGAACGGATCTGCGACCGCATCCTCATCATGGACCACGGCCGGCATCTGGCGCTCGGCACCGCCGACGAACTCAAATCCATGATCGACACCGGCGAACGCATCACCGTCGAAACGCTCGACCTCGACGAGACGACGCTCGACCACGTGCGCGCCCTCGGATTCGTCATCGAAGCGGACTGGGACGGTCGCGAACTCGACGTGCGCTGCCGCCGCGGCGACCACAACCTCGTCGACCTGCTCGGCGTGCTGCGCGCCGCCGGCGTGAACGTCGGCCACCTCACCAGCCGGCCGCCGACACTCAATGACGTGTTCCTCGAACTGACCGGCAAGGCGCTGCGCGACTGACCGGCATACGCCGCACGCCCCACGGAAAGGAGGCAACCATGTGGACCACATTCGTCATGACGTTGAAGACGAACCTGCGCAACAGGCAGTCGCTGTTCTGGCTCATCGTGTTCCCGATCGCGCTCGCCACCCTGTTCAACGGACTGCTCGGCAACCTGGCGGAAGGCTATGAGCTCGAAGCCATGCCGATGGCGGTCGTCGAGGACGCGAACTGGACGAAGTCGCCCGGCGCGACGACGTTCATCAACGGACTATCCGGCAAGAGCGACGCCACAGGCAAGAGAGGAACCGGTGCGACGGGGGAGAGCTCCGGCGTGACCGATTCCGCCGGTACGAAGGATTCCGCCGGCGCGAATGATTCCGCCGGCGTGACCGCGACCGTCACCAAACTGCTCGACGCCAAGAAGGTCGCCACGGTCGACGACGCGCGCGACAAGCTCGCCGACGGCACGGTGAAAGGCTATCTGCGCGTCGACGGCGACGGGCGCATCCGACTGACGTTGTCGTCACGGGCGGCGGAGGCGATGAAGGGCGCGACGGCCACCGATTCGAACGGCGCCGTCACCGTCGCCGCGCTCTCCGGCGTGATCGACCTGTACAACCGGACCGACACGGCGACCCGCGACCTGCTCCAACGGCACCCGGAGGCGCTGAAATCCCGCATGTTCTGGTCGTCCATCGGCAGCATCGCGGGGACGACGCGAGAGATCAGCCTCACGAACGCCACGCCGAACGTGATGGCACGGTATTTCTACGCGCTGCTCGGCATGGCCTGCCTCATGGCCATGGGGTATTCGATCACCGCGGTCACCAGTGCCCAGGCGAACCTGTCCGCGCTGGGCATCCGGCGCACGGTGTCGCCGCTCGGCCGCGGACGGCAGCTCATGGCCGGATTCCTCGCCAGCTGGCTGTGCTCCGACGTGAGCCTCACCATCGCGCTCGCCTACATCCGCTACGTGTGCGGCATACCGTTGGGCGGGCGCGAACCGGCCGCCGGGGCCGCCGTCGCGGTCGCCTCGTTCATGGCATGCGCGTTCGGCACGATGATCGGCGCGATACCGGGACTCAAGCACAGCGTGAAGATCGGCCTGACCAGCGCGATCCCGTGCACGCTGTCCCTGTTCTCCGGCCTGTACGGCGGCTTCGCGATGCAGCTGAGCGACTGGATCACCCGCCACGCGCCGTTGCTCGCGCTCGTCAATCCCGCCCAGCAGGTGACGAACCTGTTCTACGACATCCTCTACTACGACGACTACCGTCCGTTCGCCACGACCTGCGGCGTGCTCATCGTGATGAGCCTCGTGTTCCTGGCCGCCGGCGTCGTCATGCTCAAGGAGCAACGCTATGAACACCTGTAAGGCCACGCTGCGCGTGCTCGCCGCGCACAAGCTGTACATCATCATCTACCTGGTGCTGATCGGCATCATGATGCTCGCCATCAGCGGATCCGCGTTGTTCGGCGACCGGAACGCCACGGCCGACGTGTACGAGCCCGGCCGCGCCACCGTCGCCGTCATCGACCGGGACTCCGACCGCGGCGGCGTCGCCTCCTCGCTGCGCGCGTACCTCGCGGCGGACGACGACGTGATCGACCTCGCCGACGAGCCGCAGGCGCTCCAGCAGGCGGTCGCGTCGAACTGGGTGGATCTCATCGTCATCATCCCGGACGGCTACGCGGACAAGCTGCTCGACTCGGCCGCATCGGGTGGCACGGACGGTTCGTCCGGGAAGGTCCCGTCCGTCGAGACCGTCACCAGCTACACGTCCGGCGTCGGTTCGATGGCGTCGATGGCCACCGGCGGATTCCTTTCGCTCACGCGCACGGAACTGATCGGCGCGAACGTGGGCGGTGCGTCCGGTGCGAACGTGTCCGGTGCGGACGGCGCCGTCGCGCGTCCCGGTCTCGACGACCTCACCGCCGCGACGACGCGGGTGCGCGCGCTCGCCCGCGACAAGACCGCGAACCATGCGATCACGGTCGACCACGCCGACGCGGCCGCCGACGCCGCCGACACGTCCGCGGCGGAGCGGACGGCGGCCGGTTTCGGCTCCACGATCAAGTCGGCCCTCTACCCGCTGTTCCTCGCGATGACCGTGTGCACGGCGCTCGTGTCCGGCGTGTTCAACGCGGGGGAGACGCGGCGCCGGCTGTTCGCCTCGCCGCAACGCTCCTCGACGATGGGCATGCAGCGCATGGCCACCCTGTGCGGGTTCGCGCTCGTCGTGGTCGCCGCCTACCTGATCGCCGCGGTCGCGCTGATGTTCGCCGCCGGACTCGACCCCGCGTCCCTCGCGCCCGCCGGCGTGGCGATGACGGTCCTGTCGGCGTGCGTGTACGCGCTGATGACCGTCGCCTGCGGCTTCCTGCTTGGCGAGGCGGGGGCGGGCGACACGATGGCCAACGGTTTCGCCAACGTGTTCGGCCTGTTGCTCCTGTTCACCTCCGGACTCTCCCTGCCGGTGGACATGATCCCCGAATCGATGCTCGCGGTCGGACGGATGCTGCCCGGCTGGTGGTATTGCGCGGCGATCGACGACGCGCTCGGCATCGGCACGGCGGCGTCCGGCGGCGTCGACGCGGCCGGCTGGGCGACGGGCACCGGCATCGTCGCATTGTTCGCCGTCGCGTTCGTCGCGCTCGGGCTCGCCGTCGGCCGCATCCGTCGCTCCCGTCCCGCGCCGGTCGCCGCCGCGACGACGCAGCTCGCCGAAGCGTGACGGGGAAAGCGGAACGTATGATGATGACGGTCTGATGAATCGGCGGACAAGGAGAGACGGTATGGGCGCGAAGAAACTGGTGTTCCTCGACATCGACGGCACGTTGGCGGACGAGAGGCACGTGGTGCCCGAATCCGCGAAGGAGGCGTGCCGCAAGGCGCAGGAGAACGGGCATCTGCTGTTCATCTGCACCGGACGCTCCCTGCCGAAGATCGAGAAAAGCATCCTCGACCTCGGGTTCGACGGCGTGGTCTCCGTGGCCGGCGCGCAGGCGAACATGGGCGATGAGATCCTGTTCCAGCGGTTCGTCGACCCCGAGGCGGTGGACGCCGCCGACGCGTATTTCAAGGAGCACGGCATCGAGGCGTACCAGTGGCAGGGCGCGGACGGCATGTACATCTCGGAAGGCTATGCGCGTCACCTGAAGTCGAAGGGCAAGGCGTTCGACCGCGGCGAGTTCGCGCGGTTCTGGCACCGGATCGACGAGGTCGACGTGCCGGAAGGCTCCACGTTGGGCCGGACGATCCACGTGTCCAAGGGCTCGTACTTCACCGCCCCCGACCCGGACGTGACGTTCGAGGAGACGAAACGCGACCTCTCGCCGTGGTTCACGCTCGTGCACGGCTCATATGACAAGATTTCGCCGAACAACGGCGAACTGCTCATCAACGGCGTCGACAAGGGCACCGCGGTGCGCGAGGTCGCCGCCCGGCTCGGCATCGACGTCGCCGACACGATCGCCGTGGGCGACTCCGACAACGACACGGCCATGCTCAAGGCCGCCGGCACGTCCGTCGCCATGGGCAACGCCATCCACGGCATCGAGCAATGGTGCGACATCCAGACCACCGACATCCACGACAACGGCATCGCCAACGCGTTCCGGAAGCTGGGGCTGATCTGAGATGGCGAGGAGGTCGCTGCCTTACATGTCCTTGAAACTCACCAGCGACACATCGTCCGCCTGCGCCGCACGGCTCGTGACATGTTCGTCGAAGCCGTTTCTGGAGAAGAGCATGTAGTATCCGTGCGCAGGATGCAGGAGTTCGGCCCGGCTGCGCAGTGTTTCGAGCTGGCGCAGCCCGGCCGGAACGCTGCGCCACTTGCATTCGCAGAACAGCATGGTCTTTGGGTCTTCCCCGGTGGCGACGATGTCGATCTCCTCCTGGCTGCGGGTTCTGGGGTTGGCTCCCCACCAGCGTCCGGAGTCGAGTATGAGGAACGGCAGTTCCCCGGTCGTGTCGTGCGCCCAAAGCCATTGCGTGCAGATGTCCTCGAACACGGGTCCCATGAAGTCGTTGATCGATCGCGTGATGCGTTCGGCGGCGATGTCCGCGTTGCCCGACTGGATCAGCGGCAGGTTCGCCGGTACGTAGCGGTACCAGAATCGGAAGAACGAGTCCTTGATGCGGTAGATCGTCTTGCGTGGTGCATGTTCGCCGAACGGGGTCTCCTTATAGAGGATGCCCAAGTCGATGAGGTTGCGTAGATACGTAGCGCATGATGCGGTCTCCATATGGCATGCCGTGGCGATGGCGTTCGTCCGCGAGGCGCCTGATGCGATGGCCTGGATGACGGCGTTGTATTCTGACGGCGAGCGCAGCTCCTGCTTGAGCAGGTTGCCGGGTTCCTCGAACAGGTAGCAGTCCGGATCGATGATGTTCCAACGGATGTTGTCCGTGATGCTTTCGGCGTCGTCGATTTGTCTGAGATATTGCGGGATTCCGCCCGTCAGGCCGTATGCGATGGCCGCATCCTCGGCGCCGTATCGGGCAGAAACGTTCGCGTGTCGGCGTAGCCGAACGGCTCCACCTTGATCTGCGCGGTGCGGCGCCCGTACAACGGGCTGGAATATCCGAGCACCTGGCGCTCCATGAACGACATCGATGAGCCGCAGAGGATGATCATGAGCCGGCTATCGTCCTTGTGCCGGTCGATGGTGTGTTGCAGGACGGAGCTGATGGACCGGTCGGCCTTCGCCAGATAGGGGTATTCGTCGATGACGAGTGCGAGGCGTTTGCGTCGGGCGAGCGAGAACACCGCTTCCAGCGCCGAAGCGAAATCCTGGTAGACCGGTGCGGCGTCAGCCATGTCGGCGAGATCGTCGTCGCCGGCGGCGGCGCGGTACAGGGCGATGCTGCGGCTGAGGTTCTCAAGATTCCGGGCCGTGTTGGATTCGATGGCCGGAAAGAAGATTGACGGGCGTCCGTCGAGGAACCGGTTGATGAGCGTGGTCTTGCCCACGCGTCTCCGCCCGTACACGATGACGCACTCGAATTGCGACGAGTTCCATCGCCGTTCCAACGTGGCGAGTTCCCTGGTCCTTCCCACGAACATGATGACGACCTTTCCACGGACGAGATGCGATTTATAGAATCGTAATTTACTAAATTATGATTCTATAAATAATCGTGTCTTCCGGCAAACGAGCCGCGTCATATGTGGTCGTTTGCAGGTTTGATTGGTTTGGCTGACGTTTTGCGGAAACGGGGCCTGCGCCATGGTGGTGCTCAAGGCCGCCGGCACGTCCGTCGCCATGGGCAACGCCATCCACGGCATCGAGCAATGGTGCGACATCCAGACCACCGACATCCACGACGACGGCATCGCCAACGCGTTCCGGAAGCTGGGGCTGATCTGAGAGGTCGTCGTATCAGTGATCGCCGTAATGGGTGCGGCAGACGGCGATTTCGAGATTGTCCGATTCTCCGCCGGTGACACGGTACACGATGCGGTTCTTGTCGTCTATGCGACGAGACCAATAGCCAGATAGGTTTCCGCGTAACGGTTCCGGCATGCCGATGCCGTTCGCCGCGCCGTTGCGTTGGATGTCCTGGATGATTTTGTTGATGCGTTTGAGCGTCTTCTTGTCCTGCGACTGCCAGTAGAGGTAGTCATCCCATGCTTCGTCAGTCCAGATAAGCAGCACGTCATTCCTCGATCAGTCCGTGGACGGTGCCTTGGCCCGCGTCGAGTTTCGCGGCCGCTCTGCGGACACGAGCCATGTTCTCGGCCGAGTAGAACGGGTCCGCGGTCACTTCGAACGGGATGCGGCGTTCGCGCACGACCGTCTTGGCGAAGATGTTGAAGGCGGCGCTCATGCTGATGCCGAGTTCGCCGCAGACCTCGGCCATGCCCTTCTTCGTGCTTTCGTCAAGCCGGACGTTCACCATGGACGATGCCATCATAGCCTCCGTTTGTATATCAGAAATCTATACAAATGATATCTTGATTGGTCTCGTCAAGCAATCCGCCGTGCGCCACGGTTCGGGAACTTCATAAACGGTTTATGAAGTTAGGGGCGGAACTTCATAAACCATTTATGAAGTTGCATGTTGGGGAAGAATCCAGGATGGGAGGAGTCGCACATACAACGGTCTTGTCGGTTATTTCGCGGATGCGGATTTCGATGAGTTCGAACGTAAGGTGCTAGGTAATGCCTGATGTTGCCTATTTCATTTGGCCAAGACCGACCGGGAAAGGCTAGCATGATGCCGGTGGGACTATGTTGCGGAAGCCCCTGCGCATCACTTACGAGGAACTGCGCGTGAACAGTTCCGTAGTTCCGTGCCGGATATGTACGCACCCACATATTCCGAACAACCCGAATGGGCGTTCTCGGTAAGGAATACGCTTCTTCAGCTTCATGATGGACGACAGTTTCCGAGGATTTTGGGAGATACTTGCTAGGCGGACTACTGGAATCATGGATATGAGCCAGGTGCGGCATTGCCGTAGCGGAGGTTTTGTGGCACAATATGCGAGCAATGACCTACGACTACACCATGCTCTCATACGATGATCTGCCGGCCGACGAAGCGGCAATGCTCAAAGCCGATGCCGAGGAAGCCGAACGCGGGTACACGGATGAGCAGCTCGAGGAGGCCATGCGACGGGCTCCCGGTCGGCCGCTCGAAGTCGGCATGACGCCCGCGACCAATGTGATTCGCGTACGTCTGGACGACGAACGCGACGCCAAACTGGAACGCTACATGCGCGACCATCACATGAGCCGCAGCGCGGCCGTGAAGGCCCTGCTTGACAAGGCGCTCGCCGACGTATGATTGATTGAATATAGGCACGACAACCCTTTGCCGGTATGTCCCCGCGGAACGACGGGGCATGCCGGCAAACGATTCCGGCGTGACTGGCGTCGGAAATCATGAGCGACAGGGAGGCGATCGATATCTGCATGGCTGATTCGCGCTGGACGAGGAGCGCGGTATGCGGCTGATTGGTTCGCTCATGGATACGTGGCAATCTACTGGCTCTTGGATGGCCTCGACCTCGGCCAGGCATCGAGGGAACAGGTCAAGGAATGCGTGGACCGTCTCTACGCGGACAAGTCCCCTCAGGCGCGCGCGATGATCGTCGGGCAGACATACCGATTCGGTTCGGTCATGTCATGTGGCGATAATGTCGTAACCTATGATCCCGCGCAACGCCAGTACCATATCGGTATCCTGACGGGGGTTGCATGATGTCTCGGGCCGATACCGATGTCTGCTATACACGCGAGGTCAGGTGGGAGCACATCGTTCCGCGGGACACATTGTTCGACATATCCCGCAACTCGTTGGGTACAATTGCCACGCTCAGCCTCATCAACGAGGATATATACGCTGATCTTGTCCATAGCCATGAGGAGAAGCGTTCCTCCGACGTCATTATCGAATCCGATATCCCTTCTTCCTCCGATGACATGACGGATGATGAGGAAATCCGTACGGTCACCGAAGAGGAAGCGTTGGAGAAAATCAAGGATCGCATCCATGCCCTTGACTGGGATGACATGGAACGTCTCGTAGCAGGCATGCTGCGAGCGATGGGTTATCGAACCATGATGACTGGCGACGGCAGTGATCAAGGACGTGACATCATCGCCTCGCCCGACGGTCTTGGATTGTCATCCCCACGCATCGTCGTCGAGGTGAAGCACCGGAAGGAGAGCGCGGGAGCTCCGGTGCTGCGTTCGTTCATAGCCGGACTACGTGACGCAGACCGGGGCCTGTATGTCAGCACCGGCGGCTTCACCAAGGAGGCCCTGTACGAAGCCGAACGTGCTCGCATACCGGTCACCCTGCTCGACCTCGACCAATTCACCCGAGTCCTCGTGGACAACTACGAGAACACGGACACCCAGACTCGCGCCCTGCTGCCGCTGACATGCATCTACTGGCCGACGTATTAGAAGGTTCTTGCTCGCTGCTGTATATTTATGTAAATACGTAAATACTTATTTGAATAGGGGTGTCCATGTCGGACAGTGATGTCAGAACGATGCTGAGCCTGTCGTTGACGGTCGAAAACAAGAAGTTGTTAAAGAAGTACGCTGCGGATAGGGAGACCACGGTCGCCGGCGTGGTTCACGAGTGGATCGAACGGTTCTGTGGAGGCGAAGATGAGTGACTCATTCTTGAATAACCTGCATATCGCCAATGGTCTCAAGCCGTTGAGCGCGGACGACATCGCCGAACAGCTTCGCAACGAGGAGAACACGAAGAAGGCGTTCATTACGCCAATTCTCGAACAGCGGTGGCCCGGTCAGGACCGTATCGTGATGGAGTACTACGTCAACAACGGACGCATCACCGTGGACGAGTATGGCATTGCACATCGTGGCAAGCCCAAGAAGCTCGACTACCTTCTCCTATTCCACCAGAACATTCCGCTGGCGCTCGTGGAAGCCAAGGGGCGTGACCATTCAGCTGACGAAGGCTATCAGCAGGCAATCAACTACGCCAATCTGTTGTCGGTACCGTTTGCGTACGCGACCAATGGAGACGATCTGATTGAGCGCGATATGGTATCCGGACTGAACCGCGAAATGAAGATGAAGGATTTTCCCGGCCCGGACGAGTTGTGGTGGCGATTTGTGTCGGAAAGCGGCATGACACAGGACATGGTGGATGAGTACACATACCCCTATTACACGTCGCCGAACAGCAACATCACGCCCCGCTACTATCAGCGCATCATCATCAACAAGACCACACAGGAGGTGCTCAAGGGGCAGAAGAAGGTCCTAATCGTCTGCGCGACAGGCACGGGCAAGACGTACATAGCATTCCAGCTGATTTGGCGGTTCTGGAAGAGTGGGTTGAAGAAGCGCGTCCTGTTCCTCGCGGATCGCAACAATCTTGTCAACCAGACCATGAATGGTGATTTCGCCCCATTCGAAGACAACATGGTCAGGTTCGAAAACTCGAGACCGGATTACGCGCACTCAATCTACCTCGGCATCTACCAGCAATTCATAACCGCGAAGGATGGGCAGATCAACCGGCATTACCGGAAGTTCCCGCGTGACTTCTTCGATCTGATTGTTGTGGATGAGTGCCATCGCAGTTCGGCCGACCGCACCTCGAACTGGCATGACATCCTCGACTACTTCGACTCGGCCACGCAAATCGGTCTGACCGCAACACCGAAGGATGATTCAGACCCGAACAAGAGCAATATCGCCTATTTCGGAAAGCCTATCTACACATATTCGCTCAAGCAGGGCATCGAGGACGGGTTCCTGGCCCCGTACAAGGTCGTTGTCCCTGAGCTGGACATCGATTGTGACGGTTACCTACCGCCCGAGGGCACCACGGATGTAGATGGCAATCCAATCGCGATTCGCCGCTATGGGCAACGCGAGTTCGACCGCAACATCATCGTCCAGGAACGCCGCGAGCTGGTAGCCAAACGCATCAGCGAGTACTTGAAGACCAACGACATGCGTTACTCGAAGACGATCGTATTCTGCGAGAACATTGAGCACGCACATGCCATGCAACGGCTCTTGGAGAACGAAAACGCGGATCTCGTGGCCAAGGATTCCCGGTACGTGACCTGCATCGTCTCCGGTGAACCGGATAATGAGGCAAGACTGGAGGAGTTCACGACGAACAAGTGCCGGTATCCAGTCATCGCTGTGACTAGCCAGCTCATGTCCACCGGCGTGAATTCGAAAACCTGCGAGCTAATCGTATTGGATCGCACGGTTGGGTCGATGACTGAGTTCAAGCAGATTATCGGCCGTGGTACACGCGTGGTCGATCACTACACGATGGACGGCGAGGACCGCAGCAAGATGTACTTCACAATTCTCGACTTCCGCAGCAACTACCTGAAGTTCAAGGATCCCGCGTTCGACGGCGACCCTGTGGACGTGCTTACCGTCCCGCCGGACGCGCCGATTCCTAAGCCGCCAATCAAGCCCACCGCGCAGGACGTGCCGCCGACACCGCCGGAGAACCGCAGGGTTGCACGCGTTTCGGGTGTGGACGTGGAAATCGTCGGCGAGATGGTCAAGTATCTGGACACCGACGGTAATCTCGTCGAGCAGAACCTGAACTCCTGCGTGCGTAACAACATCCTCAGCCAGTATCCGACCGTTGAAGCGTTCCGCCAAGCGTGGCTCGACAATCACGCAAAGTCCACGTTCGCCCAGAACCTCTTGTTGGAGACGGATTGGGCTGAGAGCTTCTGTGCCCGCTACGGCTATGAGGTGGACCCGTTCGACATTATCCTGTGCATCGCGTACGAGGTTGATCCGCCCATAAGCCGTAAGCACCGGGCCCGTCTGGCCTGCGTGCAGCGGTTCATTGACCGGAACCGGTCCAACGACAGTCAACGAGAACTGATGCATCTGCTCGTGGATGCCTACGCGGCTTCCGGGTTCGAGTCGCTGCGTGATCTGGACATCTTCACGTTGCCGCAGTTCAAGGAGGCTGGCTACACCAAGCTCAAGGCCGTCAAGACGCTGGGCGGGAAGAACAAGTATTACGAGCTGCTGGGCGATCTGGAGAACGCCCTGTACGAGGAGGAATAATCAGTGAGCCTTGCATCCCTGATCAAACGCCTTGAGGACATCATGCGTTCTGACCCCGGCATCGACGGCACCGCGCAGCGCCTCTCCCAGATCGTGTGGATTCTGTTCCTCAAGGTCTTCGACTACAAAGAGGAGGAAGCCGAACTCGATGACGACTACAGGCCGATAATCCCGGAAGGCTACCGGTGGCGCGATTGGGCGACCGGCGAATCGCTGAAGGACCAGCGCACCGGCGACGAGCTCATCGACTTCGTGAACAACCAGCTGTTCCCTGCACTGCGCGGCGAGGCCGTGGAGAACGGTAACGGCGCACGCATCATCCCGTTCCCCAGCACCACGCCACGCGCACTGCTGGTCAAAGAGTTCATGAACCGCAGCCACAACTACGCGGCCAACGGCATCCAGCTGCGCATGGTGCTCAACCTGTTCGACGAGGTGGACTTCTCCGACGCCGACGAGACCCACGAGTTCAACGACGTGTACGAGACCCTGCTGAAGTCCCTACAATCGGCCGGCAAGGCGGGAGAGTTCTACACGCCGCGCGCCGTGACCTCGTTCGCCGTCAAGCACGTAGATCCCCGCATCGGCGAGACCGTGGGCGATTTCGCGTGCGGCACCGCGGGTTTCCTCGTCGATTCCCTGCGCCACTTGGAACAGCAGGTGCAGCCGGGCGATACGAAGGCGATGGAATCGTTGCAAAACAGCCTGATTGGCCAGGAGTTCAAGCCACTGCCGTACATGCTGGGCGTCACCAACCTCATGCTCCACGACATCGCCCTGCCCAACATCACCTACGGCGACTCGCTCGACCGCAAACGCCTGCTCGACTACGAGGACGAGGACTGCGTGGACTGCATCGTCATGAACCCACCCTACGGAGGCATCGCCACCGAAGCCGACAAGGCAGCATTCCCCGCCGACTTGCGCAGCTCGGAAACCGCCGACCTGTTCATGTCGTACATCATCACCCGCCTACGCATCAACGGCCGTGCCGCCGTGGTTCTGCCCAACGGGTTCCTTGAAGGCGAGGACAACACGCGCATTGCCATCAAGAAACTCCTGTTCAAGCAATGCAACCTGCATACCGTGATTCGTCTGCCGGAAAGCGTGTTCGCCCCGTACACGCCTATTGACACAAATCTTTTGTTCTTCAATAAAACCGGTTCTACGCAGGAGACATGGTTCTACCGGTTCGACAAGCCTGATGGCTACAAGCATTTCTCCAAGACCAAGCCGCTCCTGCCGCAGCATTTCAAGCCGGTCGATGAGTGGTGGGACGCCCGCGTAGAGATCCCGGACCCGGACGTGGAAGGCGCTTGGAAAGCGAAGAAGTACACGGTGGACGAGCTCGTCGAGGGCAACTACCGTCTCGACAAGTGTGGCTATCCGCACGAGGACGAGGAAGTTCCGTCGCCCGACCAGCTCATCGGCAAATACAAGTCCGACAAGCAGCGCATCGAGACCGAGATCGACGCGCTGCTCATGCAGATCATGGACCTTATCGGCAACGATACGGAGGAAAACATATGAGGGACCTGAAGACCGCGCCCATCGCGGCGAAACTGCGTGCATCCATCCTCCAGCAAGCCATCGAAGGCAAACTCGTGCCGCAAGATCCAAACGACGAGCCTGCCAGCAAGCTAGTCGAACGCATCCGTGGGGAACGAGCTGAGCTTATCAAGCAGAAGAGGGCCAAGGCCCCCAAGGGCGGCGAAAGCGTCATCTGGAAGGACGGCAACGGCTCATGGTGGGAACGCCGCGGCAAAAGCGAGGCGGTCTGCATCGACGACGAGATCCCATTCGATATCCCGGCAAACTGGGTATGGACACGTTTAAGCAGCGTCATAGACCTTATCTCCGGCATTGATCTCAGCAAAGAGCAGTACAACGATTCGCATAAAGGCATACCGTATATAACCGGAGCATCTAACTTTGAATCTGGGGCAATAATAGAGAACCGCTGGACGGAGAACGCGAAGCGTATCTCGTTGCAAAACGATTTGCTATTCACGTGCAAAGGTACGGTTGGTGCAATGGCATACAACCCGTTCCCAGAGGCGCATATTGCGCGTCAAATCATGGCGGTGCGTGCATCGGGTACAAGTATGTTGCCTTATATTGAACTCGTATTACGAGCTAAGGTTGGACAGATTCAGAATAATGCGAAAGGCGTAATTCCCGGTATTGAGCGGGCTGATATTTTGGAGGCATTTGCCCCAATTCCACCGCTTGAAGAACAACGTCGAATATCAGAGCGCATTAACTCTCTGATGCCTATGTTGGACAAGCTCGAAATTCTAGAGAGAGAGAGCGATGCTGTAGATTCCGCGTTTTGGCGGGATCTGCCCCGTGCCGTCCTTCAGCAGGCCGTCCAAGGCAAGCTCGTGCCCCAAGACTCTGCTGAAGGAACCGGCTCCGAACTCGTGGAACGTATCCGCGAGAAGCGTCGCCGACTCGTCGCCGAGAAGAAGATCAAACCGATTAAAGGCGGCGAAAGCGTCATCCATCGTGATTCTGCCGGACACTGGTTCGAGACACGCGGCAAGAACGCGGCTGTTTGCATCGACGACGAAATCCCCTTCGATATTCCCGACAGCTGGACATGGGCGCGACTGGCTCACGCTTGTCAAGCTGTCGTGGATTGTCCCCATTCCACACCGAAATACCTCACAGAAGACACCGGCTATTACGCAATCGACACGAATTGCATGGACTATAGCTGGAACCAGACAGCCTCCCGCAACCTAGATAGAGCTTCATACGAAACAAGAACGTCGGCGCTGATTCCTGAACCCGGTGATTTGGTCCTCTCTCGTGAGGCATCCATAGGAAGGGCTGTAATTCTACAGGATGCAAACCATTGTCTCGGGCAGCGAGTCATGCTCATCCGAGGTGGGAATAGGCTTTGCTCTGTATATCTGCAACTGCTATTGACATCCCCATATGCGTGGGACCTGTATCGTGCTATGAATCAAGGTACCGGTGTGAAACACATCAACGTATCAGCCATCCGTAATCTACTAATTCCTATTCCGCCGCTTGCCGAGCAGCAGCGGATCGCCGAAAAAATCGCTGAGTTCAGGTCATTGATCGGAGAACGGTTCGCAGCAGCTTCCTGATCATTCAGTGCTTGCGCCCATTGCTGTCGTAGTCCACGCAGTAGTGGGCGCAAGCACAACGTTGGCGGACAAGTTGAAAAAATATGATGTAGTTTTCATTCCGGTTGTCTCGGTTTTCCGAGGACTTCGAAATACGAAATACCGGAATGGCTTCTAGGGACATCAAGCTATATCCATTGAATAGATGATTCGTCCCCGCGTACGTGCGGCCTTGAGCCCGGCATTGGTACGCTCCCGTATAAGATTACGTTCGGACTGGGCCAGTGCGGCGAAGATATTGAACACGAGAATGCCGCCGGGCGTGGTGGTGTCGTCCGCCGGCTCCGGCGATGTAGTCCGACGCTGATAGGCTGGCGGACAGCCGCGGAACGCGCGTGTGCGTGGATCCGCAATCATCCGAGCAGCATCCATGAACCCCTTGAAGGAGACCTGCATGGCCGAAAACACCGAACACCTCGCCCTGTGGGGCGGCCGCTTCACCTCCGGACCGTCCGCCGCGCTCGCCCGCCTGTCCAAGTCCACCCAGTTCGACTGGCGACTCGCCGACGACGACATCGCCGGCTCCCGCGCCCACGCGCGCGCCCTCGGCCGCGCCGGACTCCTCACCGACGACGAGTTGAAGCGCATGGAGGACGCGCTCGACACGCTCCAGCGCCACGTGGACGACGGCACCTTCGCGCCCATCGAAGACGACGAGGACGAGGCCACCGCGTTGGAACGCGGCCTCATCGACATCGCCGGCGACGAGCTCGGCGGCAAGCTCAGGGCCGGCCGCTCCCGCAACGACCAGATCGCCTGCCTCATCCGCATGTGGCTGCGCCGCCACGCACGCGTCATCGCCAAGCTCCTCATCGAACTCGTGAACGCGCTCATCGCCCAGAGCGAGAAGGCCGGCCGCACCGTCATGCCCGGCCGCACCCACATGCAGCACGCCCAGCCCGTGCTGCTCGCCCACCAGCTCATGGCCCACGCCTGGCCGCTGCTGCGCGACATCGAACGCCTCATCGACTGGGACAAGCGCATCAACGCCTCCCCGTACGGCTCCGGCGCGCTCGCCGGCAACACGCTCGGACTCGACCCGGAGGCCGTCGCCCGCGAACTCGGCTTCTCCCGCGTGACCGACAATTCGATCGACGGCACCGCCGCGCGTGACCTCGTCGCCGAATTCGCGTTCGTCGCGGCCATGACCGGCGTCGACATCTCGCGCCTTTCCGAGGAGATCATCATCTGGAACACGCAGGAGTTCGCGTTCGTCAAGCTCGACGACGCCTACTCCACCGGTTCCTCGATCATGCCGCAGAAGAAGAACCCGGATATCGCCGAGCTGGCGCGCGGCAAGTCCGGCCGCCTCATCGGCGACCTGACCGGCCTGCTCGCCACGCTCAAGGGCCTGCCCACCGCCTACGCGCGCGACCTGCAGGAGGACAAGGAAGCCGTGTTCGACCAGGTCGACACGCTCGAAGTGCTGCTGCCCGCGTTCACCGGCATGATCCGGACCATGCGCTTCGACGCGGAACGCCTCGAAGCCGAAGCCCCCACCGGCTTCGCGCTCGCCACCGACATCGCCGAATGGCTCGTCAAGAACGGCGTACCGTTCCGCCACGCCCACGAGCTTTCCGGCGCGTGCGTGAAGATCGCCGAAGGCCGCGGCCAGGAGCTGTGGGACCTCACGGACGAGGACTTCATCTCCACGTTCGCCGCGTTCCTGCCGGCCGAGAAGGCCCCGGGCGTGCGTGAGGTGCTTTCCAGCCACGGCTCCGTCGACTCCCGCAACGGCAAGGGCGGCACCGCCTACGGCCGCGTGCGCGAGCAGATCGTCGACGCCAAGCGCGAGGTCGAGGAGCTCAAGGTCTTCGCCGACTCCACGTCCGACGGCCCGTCGTACAAGGCCCCCGGCACGTTCTAAAGTACGTCGTCGCTCCCGCTGGCGGGAGCTGGACCGCGTAGCGGGACTGAGGGTGGTTCGGGGCCGGACTCCTGACCACCCTCAGTCGTCTTCGACGACAGCTCCCGCCAGCGGGAGCGGGGAAGGAGGGGCTTCGACCGATTGCTGTCAGTGGGAGCGGGGGAGGATGTCATCGTCGACATCTACACTGGGCTTCAGCACGAACGGGAGCCGCAAGGCTGAGAGGAAGCGCCAGCTTCGACCGGGGAACTTGACGCGGATTATGCCGCCGTAAGGAATCGTCTTCTTTCGCCAAGGCCTCGGGAGCCTCGAATGTCCCAACGCCCCCGTTCGCACCAGATAACCAAGCCGTGTGGCCGGGCATCCGCGCCGCATGGTCGCATGACCGGGTTCATGAATGGGCGCACCACTTAGGGTACGGTTCCTTTCGTGCACCCTTTTTTGATATCCGGACCGAGAATCCGGAAGGGAGAACGAGGACTTATGCAGGTCAACGGAGAGCAGATCACGCTCGACGCGCCCGTCAGCGTCGCCGAGTATCTCGAAGCGCACGGTTTCAGGGCCGAACGCGTCGCCATCGAGCTCAACGGCGAGATCATCCCGCGCGACAAGCGCGGCGAGGCGATGCTCGACGACCAGAGCGTCATGGAGATCGTCCAGTTCGTCCAGGGCGGCTGAGACGTGAAGGGGCTGGTCCGCATGGCCACCCTCAGTCCGCTTCGCGGACAGCTCCCGCCAGCGGGAGCGGGAAGGAACCTCGGTCCTGGTCCCGCCAGCGGGAGCACAATAGACATCAACCCAAGGAAGGGGAATATCATGAGCAACATCAATCCGGTCACCGAAGCGTCCGTCGAGGCGACGCCGCTGCCGCCGCAGCCCTCGGTCGTCAACCCGGTCGGCACCGCCGCGCCGATCCTGCCCGTCGAAGACAAGCCGCTCAACCTCGGCGGGCACGAGTTCCACTCGCGCTTCATCCTCGGCTCCGGTCGCTACGACCTGAACCTCATCAAGGCGACCGTCGAACATGCGGGCACCGAGATCGTCACGATGGCGCTGCGCCGCGCCACCACCACCGAGAACAGCGTGCTCGACTACATCCCCGAAGGCATCACGCTGCTACCGAACACGTCCGGCGCGCGCAACGCCGAGGAGGCCGTGCGCATCGCCCGCCTCGCGCGTGAGGTGTGTCACACCGACTTCGTGAAGGTGGAGATCGAGCACGAGACCAAGTATCTCCTGCCGGACAACGCCGAGACCATCCGTGCCACCGAGATGCTGGCCAAGGAGGGCTTCGTCGTCATGCCGTACATGTTCCCCGACCCAATCGCCGCACGCCAGCTCGAGGAGGCGGGCGCGGCCGCCGTCATGCCGCTCGGTTCGCTCATCGGCTCCAACATGGGCCTGCGCATGCGCGACTTCATCAAGATCATCATCGCCAACGCGAACGTGCCGGTCATCATCGACGCGGGCATCGGCCGGCCCAGCCAGGCCGCCGACGCGATGGAGATGGGCGCTGACGCGGTCATGGCATACACGGCCGTCGCCTCCGCCGGCAACATCCCGCTCATGGCCGAGGCGTTCAAGCACGCCATCGACGCGGGCCGCGCCGCCTACCTCGCCGGGCTCGGCAAGGTGACGGAGGGACAGGCCGTGCCGTCCAGCCCGACCACGGGGTACCTGCACTGAGACTACCCCTCAGTCCGCTTCGCGGACAGCTCCCCTGACAAGGGGAGCCGGAGTGAGGGCCCATCGGACGGGTGGCTCGCAGACAAGGGGAGCCGAGAATGAAGGAGAGTAATGGCGTTTTCGGATGAACAGCTTGAACGGTATTCGCGGCATCTGATCCTCAAGGGGTTGGGCGTCAAGGGGCAGAAGCGGCTGCTGGAGTCCAGCGTGCTCATCGTCGGCGCGGGCGGGCTCGGCTCGCCGGCCGCCCTCTACCTCGCCGCCGCAGGCGTGGGCCGCATCGGCCTCGTCGACGGCGACGTCGTGGACCTGAGCAACCTGCAACGCCAGATCATCCACACCACCGCGTCCGTCGGCGAGCCGAAGGTCGAATCGGCGGCCAAGGCGATCCGCGCGCTCAACCCGGACGTCACCGTCGAGACGCACCACACGCTCGTCAACGTCGGCAACGTCGCGGACCTCATCGCCCCATACGATCTGGTCATCGACGCGACCGACAACTTCTCCGCGAAGTTCCTCGTCAACGACGCGTGCGTGCTTGCCGGCAAGCCGTTCATCCACGCGGGCGTCGTCGGATTCGCCGGACAGGTGATGGACGTCGTGCCGGGCGCGGGCCCCTGCTACCGATGCATCTTCCGTGACATGCCCGCGGCCGGCGAGATCCCCACCTGCCGCGAGGCGGGCGTGCTCGGCGCGGTCGTCGGCGTGATCGGCAGTCTCGAGGCGACGGAGGCGGTCAAACTGATCGCCGGCGTGGGCGAGCCGCTCGTCGCGCGCATGCTCACCGTCGACGCGCTCACGATGAACATCCGCCGTGTGCCGCTGCCCAAACGCGTGCCCGATTGCCCGGTGTGCGGCGAACATCCGACCATCACCGCGCTCGACCCGGACCGCTACATCCAACCCACCTGCGCCATCTGACAGAGAGAAGGGAACCAATGCCCATCGCATGGCATGCCGATAGCGACGCCGCCGACGCGGCCATGACCGCGCCCGACACCGCTGAATCCGCGATCCGCCGCATCACGCCGGCTGAATTCGCCGCACTCGACAAGCGGAACGTCACGCTGCTCGACCTGCGCGAGCCGGCCGACGTGGCCGCACATCCGATCGAAGGCGCGATCAACGCGCCGCTCGACCCGCTCGCTCAGGTCCTCAAGACCGTGCCGGTGGGACGCACCGTCGTCGTCTTCTGCGCGGAAGGCTGGTGGAGCGAGGAGGTCGCCGAGATCCTCGCCGACCGCGGCTACGACGTGGCGAGCCTCGAAGGCGGATTCCGCGCCTACCGCGAGTATCTGGACCGACAGACGCAAGGGGAATGACCAAAACCGGCGGTCCGCCGGAACGTCGGTCCCGCCCGTCTGCAATCGCCTTGTGAATCATCCCCGCGGACGAGCGCTCCCGACACATCCCCTTCGTACAATCGGCACCGAACGGAAACCGATTGATAGGGGATCGACATCGTGGGACGTCTGCTCACCCGAACGCAGATACGGCGGATCGTCGCCGAAAACGGGCGCGAAGTGCTCGCGCACCCGAACATGCAGCGCGAACGCGCGAACTACCAACACGGCAACGTGTCGACGTTCGCGCACTCCATCCGCGTGGCGTGCCTCGCCGTCTGGCTCGCCGACCGTGCGCACCTGTGGGACCGCGTCGACCTGAAGTCGCTCGTGCGCGCCGCGCTCCTGCACGACTATTTCCTCTACGACTGGCATGACTGGGACGGCGGCGCGCACCGGCTGCACGGGTTCACGCACGGCAACGCCGCGCTGCTCAACGCGATGCGCGACTTCCGTCTCAACGCGATCGAACGCGATTCGATCTCCTGCCACATGTTCCCGATGACGCCCACCGCGCCCAGCTACGTGGAGGGGTGGCTCGTCACCGCCGCCGACAAGCTGTCCGCCACGCACGAGACGTTCTCGCTCGACCGGTTCAACAAAGACAAGGACGGCAAGGACGAGGAGCGCGCGCGATGACGATGCTCCTCCTCGAATACCTGTTCCTGTGGTATCTGTTCTACAGCTTCTGCGGCTGGGTGTACGAGTCGGTCCTCGTCTCCGTGCAGCAGCGCCGCCCCGTCAACCGCGGCTTCCTCAACGGCCCGCTGTGCCCGATTTACGGCACGGGCGCGGTGCTCGCCATCGTCGTGTTCGGCGGCCAGCGCGATCCGGTGGTCGTGTTCCTCGTCTCCTCGGTGGGCGCGTGCATCCTCGAATACTTCACCTCCTGGGCGATGGAGGAGCTGTTCCATGCCCGCTGGTGGGACTACTCGCATTTCCGCTTCAACCTGAACGGCCGCATCTGCCTGCTCGGCGCGATCGTGTTCGGCATCGGCGGCGTCGCCATCGTCGACGTCGTCCAGCCGCAGGTGGCGCGCGTCACGGCGATGATTCCGCTGGTCATGATCCACGTGATGTGCGCCGTGTTCCTCGTCGCCATCACCGTCGACGCGGTGGTCACCGTGGTCGGCATCGTCGACTTCGAGAAGAGCCTCGAACAGTTCCAGACGGCCGTCGCCAAGTACGGCGACGCGTTCGGCGAGGTGCGCGAGAAGGTCGGCGGCGCGATGGGCGAGGCGACCGGACGCGCCGCCGAGCTCGCCGCGGGCGTCGCCGCCGGCGCGAACGAGCGCCTCGGCGGCGTGCCCGGCAAGGTGGGCGAGACGATCGGCGAGAAGGTCGGCGGCACCTGGCATTCCGGCAAGGAGATGTCCACCGAGCTGATGCTGCGCATCCGCGAGACCGCCGGCAAGGCCTTCAACCGCCAGCAGCGCCGTATGATCGCCTCCTTCCCGCGCCTCAAGGCGACGCGCAACGACGAGGCCCTCCAGCAGCTGCGCGAGGCGTTCGAGAAGCTGCGCCGCAACGGCCGGTGATGACGCGCGTCACGGCGCACATCGCGGCGCATGCTGCGTCGCGGGCGATGCCGCATGCGTGCCGCGCGGCACTGTCGCCGCGGCATGCGAGACTGGTAGGCGCTCGGAATCCGGGCGCATCCAAGACAATACCCACAATTCGATAGGGAGAGCGACCAGTTATGGCTCACGTCATCGACTTCAAAGAAGCGGGGTTCGACACCCTGCTCGATGAGCTGGAATGGCGCGGGTTGATCTCGCAGTCCACGGACCGCGATCGACTCGCAGAAGCGTTGAACGGGGAGCCGATCGCCTATTATTGCGGCTTCGACCCGACGGCCGCCTCCCTGCACATCGGCAACCTCGTCCAGCTCATCAACATGCGCCACCTCCAGGCGGCGGGCCATCACCCGATCGCCCTCGTCGGCGGCGCCACGGGCCTGATCGGCGATCCGCGCCAGTCGGGCGAGCGCACGCTCAACCCGAAGGACGTGGTGGCCGGCTGGGCCGAACGCCTCAAGAAGCAGATCGGCGGCATCCTCGTCACCGACGGCGACAATCCGGTGCGCTTCGTCTCCAACTACGACTGGACCGCGCAGATGAGCGTCATCGACTTCCTGCGCGACGTCGGCAAGAACTTCCGCCTCGGCACGATGCTCGCCAAGGACACGGTCGCCCGCCGCCTCAACTCGGAGGAGGGCATCTCCTTCACCGAGTTCAGCTACCAGGTGCTGCAGGGCAACGACTTCCTCCATCTGTACGACGAATACCACTGCACGCTCGAGCTCGGCGGCTCCGACCAGTGGGGCAACCTCACCTCCGGCCTCGACCTCATCCACAAGGTGCGCGGCGTGGACGTCAACGTGTTCACCAGCCCGATTATCACCGACGCGTCCGGCAAGAAGTTCGGCAAGTCCGAGGGCAACGCCGTCTGGCTCGACCCGACGATGCTCTCGCCGTACAAGTTCTACCAGTTCTGGATCAACCGTCCGGACGTGGAGATGGAGAGCCTGCTGAAGGCGTTCACGTTCCTGCCGAAGGCGGAGATCGAGCGTCTCGTCGAGGAGTCGAAGACCAATCCGGGCCGTCGCGAGGCGCAGAAGGCGCTCGCCTGGGAGGTCACCAGCTTCGTGCACGGCGAGGCCGCCACGCAGGCCGCGATCGACGCCTCCGCCGCCCTGTTCGGCCGCGGCGGCGACCTCAAGGACATCGACGCGGAGACGCTCGAATCGGTGCTCGACGGCTTCAAGGTCGTCGATGAGAACGGCGGGCACGTGTTCCCGTCCGTCGAGGCTGGCGTGCGCGTGATCGACGCCGCGCAGGCCGCCGGTCTGTTCAAGACCGTCTCCGAGGCGCGCCGCGCCATCAAGTCCGGCGGCGTGTACCTCAACAACGCGCGCGTGGAGAGCGACGAGGCGACGCTCGGCGAAGACGACTTCCTGCAGGGCCGTTTCGCGTTGATCCGCCGCGGCAAGAAGGCGCTCGGCGCCGTCGAGAAGCGCTGAACCGGCGCGCGTCCGTTCGCGCATACGCGCATCATCCAAGACTTTCGTAGTAGAGAAAGGCATACACAACATGGCAGAAGGCAACGAGCGTTCCGGCAAGTCGTTCGGCGGCCGCAAGGGCGGCTACGGCCACGGTTCCGGCCGTCCCGGCTCCCGCGGCGGCAACGGCTTCAAGCCGCGCGGCAAGGGCGGCTTCCATAAGGGCGGTTTCCGCAAGGACGGCGAACGCGGCGGCTTCCGTCGCGACGGCGAGGGCCGTGACGGCGAACGTCGCGGCGGCTACCGCAAGGATTTCCACAAGGATGGTTTCCGCAAGGACTTCCATCGTGACGGCGATCGTGATTTCCGTCGCGATGGCGATGGCGATCGTCGTGATTTCCACAAGGGCCCGCGTCAGGGCGGCGATCGCGATTTCCGCCGTGACGGCGAGCGCCGCGGTTACGGCAAGTCCGGCGGTTTCCATAAGGGCGGTTTCCGCAAGGACGGCGAACGCGGCGGCTTCCGTCGCGACGACGACCGTCGCGGTGGTTTCCGCAAGGACTTCCATCGTGACGGCGATCGTGATTTCCGCCGTGACGGCGATGGCGATCGTCGTGATTTCCACAAGGGCCCGCGTCAGGGCGGCGATCGCGATTTCCGTCGTGACGGCGGCTCCCGCGGCAACGGCGGATTCCGTCGCGATGACCGCCGTGACTTCCACCGTGACGACCGTCGCGGCGGCAAGGGCGGTTTCCGCAAGGACTTCCATCGTGACGGCGATCGCGATTTCCGTCGTGACGGCGAGCGCGACTTCCGTCGCGATGACCGTCGTGACGGCGAGCGTCAGGGTTTCCGCAAGGACTTCCACAAGGACGATCGCCGTGATTTCCATCGTGACGACCGCCGCGATGACCGTCGTGACTTCCGTCGCGACGACCGCCGGGACAACCGCGGCGACCGTGGCGGCAACCCGCGCTACCAGCGCGACGACTCCCGTCGCTTCGACGACCGTCGCGAGGGCGCTGCGCGCCGCAACGGCGAAGGCGCGGTGAGCTTCCCCTCGCAGAACCCGTACACCGACCGTCGTCCGAACGAGCCCCGCATGCCGAAGGGCATGGTGTGGGGCATGCTCTCCAAGGACGAGAAGGAGCGTCTGCGCGGCCTGTCCAAGGAGCACGCCGAGAACATCGGCCTGCACATCCTCGCCGCGTACACGTTGCTCGACGACGATCCGCAGGCCGCGCTCGAGCACGCCCAGTGGGTCGCCAAGCAGGCCTCCCGCATCGACTTCGCGCGTGAGACGCTCGCGTTCGTCGCCTACCGCAAGGGCGACTACAAGCTCGCGCTCAAGGAGTTCCGCACCGCGTACCGCATGAACGGCTACCTCGACTACCTGCCGTTCATGGCCGACTGCGAGCGTGGCCTCGGCAACCCGAAGAAGGCCATCGAGATGGCCGTCTCCGACGACGCCAAGTACCTGAAGGGCGAGTCCAAGGCCGAGATGTTCCTCGTGTACGCCGGCGCGCTCGGCGATCTGGAGCATTGGGACAAGGCCATCGAGATCGTGCACACGCTCGGCCGTTCCAAGGGTCTGGCCGGCAGCTACCGCATGCGCGCCCTGCAGGCCGAGCAGCTGTTCCTCGAGGAGGCCGGCCGTTCCGACGAGGCCATCGCCCTCGACCAGGTCATCGAGAAGCTGGAGAACCAGTACGCCGACTTCGACGAGGACGAGGAGAGCGACGACGTGATCATCGACCACGATCTCGAGCACCTCGACGATCCGGACGTGCTCGCCGAGCTCGGCATCTCCGAGGACGACGCCCAGTACGCGCCCGAGGACGAGACCGAAGAGTCCGACGAGGAGTCCGACGACTCCGATGAGACCGAATCCGAGGACGGGGCCGAGACCGCCGAAGGCGAGTCCGAGTCCGAAGCCCACGCCGAGGAGGAGACCCAGGAGGATTCCGAGGAATCCGCCGACGGCGAGACCGCCGACACCGACGAGACGCAGGCCCCGGCCGAGGAGGCCGCCGAAGGCGCCGAATCCGACGACGAGCCGGAACAGGCTTCCGACGAGGCCGCTGAGGAGACTCCGGAAGAGTCCTCCTCCGACGAATCCGAGACGACCGAGGCGTGAGCGGACGCATGACGCGATTCCTCAAAGGCACCACGGCCCCGATCGCCGAAGCCTACAAGCTCGCGCTGCTCGACCTCGACGGCGTGGTCTACCGGGGCAAGAACCCGGTGGAGCACGCCGCGGCGTCCATCCGCGCCGCCGAGGCCGCCGGCTTGACCATCGAATACACGACGAACAACTCGTCGCGTTTCCAGCACGTCGTCGCCGACCAGCTGAAGGGCTTCGACCTCGACGTCGAACCCTGGCAGGTCATCACCTCCTCGGTGGTGGCCGCCCGCATGGTCGCCAAGGCCGTGCCCGCCGGCTCCACCGTGCTCGTCGTCGGCGCGGAGCATCTGCGCGAGGAGGTCACGCGCGCCGGACTCGTCGTCACCGACGATCCGACCGCCAAGCCCGCGGCCGTCATCCAAGGCTGGTTCCCGGAGATGACCTGGCAGATGATGGCGAACGCCGCGTTCGCCGTCGAGGCCGGCGCCACGTACTTCGTGACCAACCGCGACCTGACCATCCCGCGCGAACTCGGCATCGCGCCCGGCTGCGGCTCGATGATCCGCGCGGTCATCGCCGCCACCGGCGTCGAACCGGTCGCCTCCGCCGGCAAGCCCGAATCGTACATGTACGACGAGGCGCGCGAACTCAACGCGTCCGGCGGCCAGTCGCTCGTCCCGAAGGACGAGTCCATCGCCATCGGCGACCGACTCGACACCGACATCGAGGCGGGCAACCGGGGAGGCTACGACTCCCTCGCCGTGCTGACCGGCGTCACGAACCCGCATGAGCTGATGCTCGCGCCCACGCACCTGCGTCCCACCTACGTGGCGCCGGACCTGCGCGCGCTCGGCGAGACCATGCCCGAACCGTGCGACCACGGCGACGGTCGCTGGACGTGCGGCGACGCCGAGGCCACGCTGGACGCGGCCGCCGGCACGTTCGCCGTCTCCGACGCGTCGAGCGTGGACGCGCTGCGCGCCGCGATCTGCGCCGCATGGCAGGCCGTCGACGCCGGCGTCGACATGACCGCGATCACGCTGCCGGAGTTCACGCTGTGAGCGACGGCGATACCGTGAACGGCGTCGCGAACGACGCCCCGGCCACGCCGTCCACCGGCGACATCGCCGACGTGCTGCCCGGCTTCGACCAGATGGACGACGACGGGCGCATCGCCGCGTTGCACGGCCTGCTCGACGAGCTGAAACGCGAACTCGACGCGATCGGCGACTGACACCGACTCACCACACCGGCGCACCAGCCATGGAACGGGAGGGAACGAGAATGACGAACGACGGCATCACCTCGTACGAGGCCGATGACGAGCCGATCGACATGCCCGACCGTCTCGACCTGTGGCTCGTCGCCGGGGGAGTGGTCGACTCGCGCTCCAAGGCGCAGCGGCTCATCAAAGGCGGGCACGTCACCGTCAACGGGAAGGTCGTGACCAAGCCCGCCTACGCGATCGGCGACGCCGCGCACACGCGCATCGTCGTCGACAAGGGCGACGACTACGTCTCGCGCGGCGCGTACAAGCTCGTCGGCGCGTTCGACGTGTTCTCCGCGCACGGACTGCCCGAGCCGGCGGACCTCGACTGCCTCGACATCGGCGCGTCCACCGGTGGGTTCACGCAGGTGCTGCTGCGCCGCGGCGCGCGACGGGTCGTCGCGCTCGACGTCGGCCACGGCCAGCTCGACCCGCGCGTCGCGAACGACCCGCATGTCATCGAGATGAGCGGCGTCAACATCCGCGACGTCACGGCCGACGGGCTGCCGTACGCCCCGGCGATGATCGTCTCCGACGTCTCCTTCATCTCCCTGACCTACGTGATTCCCGTGATCGCGCGAATCGCCGCGCCCGGCGCGCACATCGTGCTGCTCGTCAAACCCCAATTCGAAGTGGGGCGTGCGGGGCTCGACCGCCACGGCGTCGTCGTCGACGCATCGTTGCGGGAAAAGGCGTTGGACGACGTGACCGCATGCGCGCGCGAACACGGCCTCGACGTCGTCGCCACCGCTCCGAGCCCCATCGAAGGCACCCACGGCAACGCCGAATACCTCCTCTACGCGCGCGCCTGAGGGCGATCAGCGGTTGCCGGCGTGGATGAAGCGGTCGATCTGGTCCTCCTTGCCCATGATGACCAGCTCGTCGTTGCGGTGCATGATGAGCTCCTTCGAACCGTACTGGAACTCCTTGCCCGGCGATTTGATGCCGACCACGGTGATGCCGTAGCGCTCATCCACCTGCGCGTCCTCGATGGAATGGCCCACCGCGTGCGAGGGCGTGTGGATCTTCACGACCGTGTGCGCGCCCTCGATTTCGATGTAGTCCAGATAGTTGCCGCTCACCAGATGTCCGACGCGCTTGCCGGCGTCGGTCTCCGCGTTGATGATGTGCCGCGCGCCGATGCGCTGCAGGATGCGCGCGTGCTGCACGGACACCGACTTCGCCCACAGGTCGGTGACGCCCGCGTCCAGCAGGTTGCCGGTCGTGATGACCGACGCCTCGACGCTGTCGCCGATGGCGACGACCGCCGTGTCGAACTGGGAGGCGTCGATCTGCTCGATGGCGAGCACGTCGGTCATGTCCGCCTGGACGACCGGCACGTGCGCGGACCAGCGGGCCACCAGGTCGGGGTCCTTGTCGACGGCGAGCACATCCTGGCCCATCGCGTCGAGGGTCATGGCCACGGCGCTGCCGAAGCGGCCCAATCCCACGACCAGCACGCTCTTGCCTGATTTCGCCATTGCCTTGCAGTCCTTTCCGTGTGTTGCGAGATGTCGCGAATAATGCGGGGATTCAGCCGACCACGATCGGTTCGGTCGGGTAGCGCACCGCCTCCAGCGAACGGGGGCGGCTGATCGAATAGGCGATGGTCATCGGGCCGAGACGGCCCACGACCATCGTCGCCGCGAGAATCGCCAACGCGGCCGGATTGTCCTCGCGGGCTACACCCACCGTGTATCCGCCGAGGCCGAACGCCGAACAGGAGTCGAACAGCGCGTTCGTCAGCGACGAGCCGGAGACGAGCATGAGCGACAGGGACGAGACGAGCACGAGCAGCAGGCAGGTGCTGGTGATGCTCACCGCCGTCATCGCCACGTTCGTGTGGATGCGGTGGTGGAACGTGTTGATGTCCTTGTGGCCGGTGAACGAGGCCTTGCAGACGAGCAGGATCACCGCGAACGTGGTCACGCGGATGCCGCCGGCCGTCGACGTGCTGCCGCCGCCGATGAACATGATCACGCTCATGAACACCTTCGTCGGCTCGCTCACCTGCGGTACCCACGACAGGTCGAATCCGGAGCTGCGCGGCATGACGGCGGCGACCATCGCGTAGCGCATGCGCGTGTTGAAGCCCGCGTCCTTGAACAGGAACGGGTGGCCCCATTCGACGAGCAGGAACCAGGTGAGCGACATGGCGACGATGAAGAACGTGACGGAGAGCGTGATCTTCGTGTGCAGGCTCCATCGTTTCGGCGGCACGTGCCCGCGCGCGCATTTGAGCAGGTTGAGGATCACGGGGAAGCCGAGCGTGCCGAGGAACGCGGAGAGCATGATCGGCAGGCCCACGCCCCAGCTGTTGACGTGCAGACCGGCCGTGTCGGGCGTGAAGCCCGCGTTGTTGTACGACATGACCGCGAAGAACAGCGACTCCCACAGGGATTTGCGCCAGTCGCCCTCGTTGACCTTGAGCAGGCCGGGGAACAGCGCGATGAACGTCACGGACTCGATGAACATCGTCGTGCCGATGACGACGGTGAGGACGCCGCGGATTTCGCTGAGCTTCGACGTGCCCAGCTCGCTCGCCGTGAGCAGGCGCTGCGTCGACTTCATGTGATGGTTGATGGCGAGCGTGATGAGCGAGGCGAACGTCATCACGCCGATGCCGCCCAGCTGCACGGAGACGAGCAGCACCGCCTGTCCGAACGTCGTCCAGTGCGTGGTCGAGTTGACGATCGAGATGCCGCACGTGGACAGCGCGGAGACGGCGGTGAACATGGCCGTCGAGAACGTGGTCGTCTCGCCTTCCGGCGTGGACGGCGGGATGAGCAGCATGGTCGTCGAGGCGATGACGAGCACGATGAAGTAGATGATGGTCAGGCGCCCGGGGTGGGAGACCAGATGCTGGACGATGGTGCGTTGGCGAG
Source organism: Bifidobacterium sp. LH_424 (assembly GCF_056356895.1). Lineage (NCBI taxonomy): Bacteria > Bacillati > Actinomycetota > Actinomycetes > Bifidobacteriales > Bifidobacteriaceae > Bifidobacterium > Bifidobacterium sp. LH_424. The sequence continues at coordinate 136,566 of NZ_JBKEVC010000003.1, read as the reverse complement.
GCGGACGTCCGTCGCCGGCCTCGGACTGCGCGAACGTGTTGCCGGAGAACCACCACGCGTAGCCGCGCGAGGCCTCCCGGTTGGAGGAGGATTGGTCGAAGACGGGATCCGCCATGTACCCTCGCCCCTCCTTGTCCGTCCGTGGTGTCTGTCTCATGGTGCTCCCGGCGTGCGCCGGCGTATGTGAGGCCATTGTAGGCGTGCATGTCGAGAAACCGCGCGTGCCGGCGTTCGGGAACGGGGTTTCCGACATCCGTTCGATTCGGTTAGGATGGGTGGCAGTTGTACTGTTCCGTCCATCCAAGGGGGAGTCGATGACCGGTGTTCGTCATGCGGTGGTGGTGACCCACACGCGGCTCAGGCAGAGCGGCACCGTCGTGTCCGACGTGGTGGGCAGGCTGCGCGACGCCGGATTCGACGTCTCCATCATCGACAATCTCGAACCGCCCGCGTTCGACGTGCAGCCGCCCGTCGTCGGCGACGACACGGAGATCGTCGTCGTGCTCGGCGGCGACGGCACGATCCTGCGCGCCGCCGAGCTCGTCCGGTGCACGAGCACGCCGATTCTCGGCGTCAACATGGGCCACGTCGGGTTCCTCGCCGAATTCGAGAGCTTCCAGATGGACGAGGCGATCCGGCGCATCGCCACCCGCGACTATTCGATCGACGAGCGCATGATCGCCCACGTGGACGTGTGGTTGCCGGGCGCGTCGACACCCATCGAGAACTGGGCGCTGAACGACATCACGTTGGAGCGTGCCGACCGTGGCAAGATGGTCGAACTGTCCATCAGCGTCGACGACGTGGAGATGAGCTCGTTCGGCGCGGACGGCGTCATCGTGTCCACGCCCACCGGCTCCACCGCCTACGCGTTCTCCGCGGGCGGCCCGATCATGTGGCCGAACGTGAAGGCGCTCCAATTGGTGCCGCTCGCCGCGCACGCCCTGTTCGCGCGCCCGCTCGTCATCGGCGCCGACTCCACGTTCACGATCACCATCCTCGACGATTCGATGTCCGGCGGATGGATCTGCTGCGACGGCCGCCGCCAACGCGCCCTGCCGAAGGGCACGCGCGTCGACGTGCGCGCCTCACACGGCACGCTGCGCCTCGCACGCCTCTCCGGCGCGCCGTTCACCGAACGCCTCGTCACCAAGTTCGACCTGCCCGTCGTCGGATGGCGCGAGCAGGCCGCGCACGGCGGCGCGAACCACGCCCAGCACGGCGTCGCCGCCGACTTCCGTTCCGCGTACACGGACCACTCCGACTACCACCATGACGGCGACGGGGAGGCGCGCCGCTGATGCTCGAGGAACTCTCCCTGCGCGACCTGGGCCCGATCAGGTCCGCCGTCATCACCCCCGCCCACGGCATGACCGCCATCACCGGCGAGACCGGCGCCGGCAAGTCCATGCTGCTGAGCGCACTGTCATTGATTTCCGGCGGTCCCGCCAACGCGAAACGCATCTCCGTCGGCGCGTCCGAAGCATGGGCGCAGGGCATCTTCGCCGTCGACGACGCTGACGACGATGCCCACGCCGCCGACACGGCGGACGAGACGGTCGGCGACGACGCGGACGACGACGAGGCGCTCGCCGGCGGCGTGCTCGCCATCGCGCGCCGCGCCGGCGTCGAACCCGAGGACGGCGAACTGTTCCTCGCACGTACCGTGCGCGCCACCGGACGCTCGCGCGCCGTGCTCGGCGGCAAGACCGTGCCGCGCTCCGTGCTCGCCGCCGTGGCCGGCGAACTCGTCACCATCCACGGGCAGGCCGAACAGCTGCGGATCGCCTCCGCAGCCCGCCAACGCGACTTCCTCGACCACGCCGCCGACGATGGGCGCGAACTCGCCGCCTACCATGCGGCATGGCGCGAACTGGCCGACATGGACGCGAGGCTCGAACGCCTGCGCTCGCAGGAATCCTCCGCCCGTGCGCAGGCCGACTACCTGCGCGAATCCGTGGACCGCATCAACGCGGTCGACCCGCATCCGGGCGAACTGGAGGAGCTGAAGGCGAAACGCGACCGCATCGAGAACGCGGCGGACATCGCCGAAGGCGTGTCCCACGCGCTCGCCGCACTCGACCCGTCGCAGCTGGAACTCGCCGACTCGCCCGCCGAGGCGCCCGGCGCCTCCGACCGGATCCTCGAGGCGGCGCAGGCGCTGCGCTCCATCCACGTGTCCGACGGCGGGTTCGACGAGCTCGCCGACCGGCTCGAATCGGTGAACGCCGACCTCGCGGACATCGTCTTCACCCTGTCCGGGCATCTCGGCGAGGACATCGGCGAGGCGGACCTCGACACGCTGAACGCGCGCATCCACGACCTCGACGAGCTCACGCGACGTTGGGGACCGGGCGTCGAGGACGTGATCGCATGGCGCGACAAGGCCGCGTTCGACATCGAGGACCTGGACGCCTCGCCCGAGAAGCTCGCCGAACTGGAGGCCGAACGCGACCGGTTGCACGAGGTCGCCGCGACGGCCGCCGCGCGCCTGCACGAGGCGCGCGAGGCGGCGGCGAGCCGTCTCGCCGCGCGCGTCACCGAGGAGCTCTCCTCGCTCGCCATGGACGGTGCTTCGCTGGAGATCCGCGTCACGCCGCGCGAGGGGGCCGACGCGCTCGACGCGAACGGCGGCGACGACATCGCGTTCCTGTTCACCCCCTACGAGGGCTCGCCGCAGCTGCCGATGGGCAAAAGCGCGTCCGGCGGCGAACTGAGCCGCCTCATGCTCGCCCTCGAGCTGTCCGCCGCGGACATGCACGCGGGAGGCGGCTTCGCGGACGGCGGGGATGCGGACGCCGACGACGCGGGGGAGCGTGGTTCGACGCCGTCCGACATGACGTTCATCTTCGACGAGGTCGACGCGGGCGTCGGCGGCAAGGCGGCGGTCGAACTCGGCCGGCGTCTCGCCCGTCTCGCCCGCAGCTCGCAGGTCATCGTCGTCACGCACCTGGCGCAGGTGGCCAGCTGGGCCGACTCGCAGTTCGTCGTCACCAAGGAGCCACCGGACGCGGACGACGACGATCTGGGCGTCGTCACCACCGTGGCCGAGGTGCGGGACACGGCGCGCGTCCACGAGGTCGCGCGCATGCTCTCCGGCAGCGAGTCCGAAGCCTCCCTCGACCACGCCCGCGAACTGCTCGCCTCATCCAGGCTCCCGCTGGCGGGAGCTGGCGGCGAAGCCGACTGAGGGTGGTATCCAAGCCGGTCCCCGAGACGAGGGGCCGGCAGCCGTAGACCGACTGGGAGAGACAGACATGACATCACGCAAGGCCGCCATCTTCGATCTCGACGGCACGCTCCTCGATTCGATGGGCGTGTGGGATCAGGTCGACATCGATTTTCTCGCCAAGCGGGGCATCGCCGTGCCTGACGACTACATGGCCAAGGTCGCGCCGATGCAGTTCCGGCAGATCGCCGAATACACGATCGCGCGTTTCGGTCTCGAGGACACGCCCGAGGCGCTGATGGACGAATGGGACGAGATGGCGCGCGTCGCCTATGCGACCACCGTCGAGGCGAAGCCGGGCGCGCTCGGCTATCTGCGCGACCTGAAGGCGCGCGGCGTGCGGCTCGCCGTCGCCACCTCGCTGCCGCCGCGTCTCAGGGAACCGGCGTTGCGGCACGTGGGCATGTTCGACCTGTTCGACGCCATCGTCTCCGTCGACGACGTGAACGACGTGGGCAAGGACCGGCCGGACGTCTACCTGCTCGCCGCCGCCCGTCTCGGCGTGGAACCATGCGACTGCACGGTGTTCGAGGACCTGCTCGTCGCCGTGCGCTCCGCGAAGTCCGCGGGCATGCGCGTATGGGCCATGCACGACGACTCGTCCGATGCGGACTGGGCCACAATCTGCGACGAGGCCGACGGCGTCCTCTTCGACTTCCACGACGCGCCCCGCGACCTGTAGGGCGTATACTGGCCGCAACATACGACGAACGATATACGTGATATACGGTCGGGGGTTGGCGACGGCATGGATGGCATCAGATTGGGCACATGGCTGGGATATGCCATGCTCCTCGTGATGCTCGCGCCCGTCGTCATTCCCGCCGTGCTGGTGCAGGAGGTCACGCGGCATGTCGCCGCGACACGGCTTGCATTGTTCTCACGTGGAGGTCTCGTCGTCCGACCGGCGTCGTTCGCCGTCCTGCTTACGTTGACCGTCGTGACGCTGTCCATCGGCATGGCCGGCGGGTTCGCGTCCGACACGTCCGGTACGGCGCTCGCCGTCGTCGCGTTGGCCGCATCCTGCGCCGTCATCGTGATTGCGACGGTCGTAGGCGTCGCTGTACATGCGCTCGCCCTCTGCGCGTCCTGCGCCGGCCGCAAGCCGTTGCCGCGTGATTTCCGCTTCGATGCGGTGTTGTGCGACAAGGTGCGCTCGTGGGCGCGCCCGCAATGGGTGCCGCGTTGGGCCCGTTACACGCTTCCCGAACCGCGAATCTGAATTTTCCTCTTCTGTTTGCTCATGTACGCCGTGACATGGTCACGGCCGGTTCCTCTCATATTCAGATTCGTCATCGTGCCGGTCCCGGTCCATGCAGGACCCGGACCGTTATCCGGAAAGCGTTTAGCATCATGAATGCCCTCATGCCCCTGTTCCGACCCATCGAATGGGTCATCGCCCAACTACTCACCCTCATCCATGCCGTGTTCGTCGCCGCCGGACTGCCGGACGGTCCCGATCCCGCATGGTGCCTGTCCGTCATGTGCCTGGTCGTCGTCATCCGCGTATGTCTGATCCCGCTGTTCGTCCGTCAGCTGCGCGGCATGCGGGCGATGCAGGCCATCCAGCCGCAAATGCAGCGCATCAGGCGCAGATACGCGGCACGTAGGGATCAACGTTCCCGTGAGGCATTGCAACGCGAGCTCATGGCGTTGCAGCGTGAGCATGGCGCCGAACCGCTCGGCTCATGCATGCCCGCGATGATCCAGGCGCCGATCCTATGCTCCCTGTACTACGTGCTGCAGTCGCTGCCCTCCATCGCGTCGGGCAAGGCCGAGCCACTCGGTGCCATGGATCGTGTGCTTGCCGGCAGCGTCGAATCGTCATCGGTGTTCGGCGTGCGTCTGTCCGAAACATTCGGTACGGCCGAATCCGTGGGGCCTCGCGCCGTCATCGGCATGGTCGTCGCGGTCATGTGTGTGTCGTTGTTCGCGATGCAATGGATGCTCATCCACCGCAATACGCCGAAGGATACGATGGATTCTCCGCAGTTCCGCATGCAGAGGATGACGGTGTTCGTCTTCCCGGCCATCTACGTGGTCTCGGGCGTGGCGTTGCCGTTCGGCGTGCTGCTCTATTGGATGACGAACAATCTGTGGAACCTCGCCCAGACGCTGGTCCAGCTGCATTGGTTCCCCGCTCCCGGCTCCATCGCCGCGGAACGCAAGGACGAGCGGGGCCACCGACGCGAGAACGGCCGTCGTGCCGCCGCCGGTCTGCCCTCCCTCGAGGAGGAGAGCGCCGCCAAGTCTCGTGCCGCCGCCCAAGCGCGGCGTGAGCGGGAGTCGGTGCGTGGTGGCCGTGACTCCCACTCACGCCGGCGACTGACGCCGGTCAAATCCCGTCGCCGCTAAAGGACTCGTTCCGGTTCGGCTTCAGCGCACCGGCATGAGGTCGGAGGGGCGTTCGGCGGCGAAACGCTGCGCCTCGAGCTTCTCGCCCTCCTCACGCTCGGCGGCCTCGGCGGTGATGCGGCCGGTGAGGCGCGCGATCGGCGCCTGGTAGACCACTTCGCCGAACGTGCGCCCGCCGCGCTCCACGACGCCTTCGTGACGGTCGACCTCGACGAACCCGAGGGATTCGACCATGTGGCGGGCGCGCAGGTTGAACGACCACACCTTGACGGTGATCTTCTTCGCCTTGAGCTGTTCGGCGGCCAGCGTGATGCCGAGCTTCATGGCCTGGTTGCCGAAGCCGCGATCCTGATAGTACGGGCCGATGAGCACCGACATCGTGGGATCACGGTCCGGTTCCCCGCCGTCCCAGGCGGAGACGAATCCGATGGGGTTGCCGAACGGGTCGAGCACCGTCCGCCCGAAACGGGTGTCGTCATCGACGTCGCTCCATTCGTGAAACAGGCGTTCCGCCTCGTCGTCGGTTGTCTCGTCCAGGGTCTTCCGGCAGCCGTCGGCGACGGACGGGTTGTTCCACCACCGTGCGAACAGCGGATAATCGGACGGTTCGGTCTTGCGCAGCGTAACAGCGTTGTTGTCAGGCATGATTGCTCCCTTCGTCTCGCCATTGTAGGCATGATGCGTGCGGCGGCGCGACGGTGTTAACCGGCTATTCACATGGGGGCCGTCTCTCCCGCGGTCGGATCCTTCGACTGTTATGTTCACGACATTGACAGTTGGCGATAACAGTTATACTGTTGTGTATAACAGTTGAACAGCTGAAATGAAAAAAAGGCATCGACCACGGGAAAGGGGCATAGGTGAAGCTGATCATCTCATCCGTGTCCGGCGAACCCATCTACGAGCAGATCAAGACCCAGATTCGTTCCGCCGTGCTCGACGGCGATCTCAAGGCCGGCGAGGCGCTGCCCTCGCTGCGCAAACTCGCCAGGGAGCTGCGCATCTCCGTCCTCACCGTCATCAGGGCATACAGCGAACTGGCCGACGAGGGCATGGTGCAGAACATCCAGGGCAAGGGCACGTTCGTCATGGACAAGGGCAACGAACTGATGAGGCGTCAGTTGGAGTCCCGGGTCCGTGGCGCGCTCGCCGAGGCGGTTTCCGCCGCCGGGGCCGCCGGCCTCTCAGAGAAAGAGCTGGGGAGGATGCTCGCGGAGGAATACCGCAGGCAACAGTCCCGAAAGGGGGCATCATCATGATTATCGCATCATCCACGACGAACGCCGCCGTGCCGCCGGCGCTGTCCGTCACCGGCGTGACCAAACACTACGGGTCCGGCTTCACGCTCGACGACGTGACCTTCGACCTGCCGGCCGGATACATCATGGGCCTCATCGGCCCGAACGGCGCCGGCAAATCCACGCTCATCAAGCTCATCCTCAACATGATCCGCCGCGACGCCGGTTCAATCCACGTGTACGGTCTCGATAACCTCATTGATGAGGAGGCCGTCAAGGAGAGCATCGGCGTGGTCTTCGATTCCAGCTACTTCATTGAGACCTGGATGGTGGACACGGTGGAGAATGCCATGGCACCCATGTACCCCACGTGGGACCATATTGCGTTCGATGCGTATCTGAGACGTTTCGGTCTTGCGCGCAAACGGCTGGTCAAGGAGCTGTCGCGCGGCATGCAGATGAAACTCATGCTCGCCGTCGCGCTCAGCCACGACGCGAAACTGCTCATCCTCGACGAGCCCACCAGCGGCCTCGACGTACTCGCCCGCGACGACCTCATGGACCTCCTGCAGGACTACATCGCGGACGGGACGCGCAGCGTGCTGTTCTCCACGCACATCACCTCCGACCTGGAACGCGCCGCCGACCTCATCACCTACATCACCGGCGGGCGGCTTCACTACACCGGTCCGAAGGACGAATTCACCGAATCGTTCCGTATCGTCAAAGGCGGCCCGGACGATTTGACAGCCATCGCGTCCGTGGCAGTGGGGTTGCACCGCTACGCCACCGGTTTCGACGCGCTCGTGCGTGTCGGGGATGCGGCGCGCGTTTCCGGCCTCGACGTCGAACCCGCGACCATCGACGACATCATCCGGCTGACCAACGTGCCCGGTGCGGTCGCCGCCGCGGACGACGAAAGGGGTGCATGATGAGCGGGGCCCTCGTGCGCGGACCGGCCGTGGCCGCACGGTCGCAGGCGGCGTGGAGATCCATCCTCCGCGCCTACCGCATGGACTGGTGCAGGATCTCGTCGCCGGGAAAGCTGTTCATTCCCTTCATCGTGGTGCTCCTGCCCGGACTCGTCCTCCTTATCGCGGTGACTGGCGGCGATATCCGCACCGACGGGGGCGGGGCCGCCTATGCCGCCGTATCCGGCGCGTCCGTGTGGATGTACATGATCGTTCCGATGTACGCCTTCATGTACGAGCAGCAGAACGGCGCCGCACGGCTCAGCGGGCTGATGCCCGTGACCCGGCGCAGGCAGGTCGCGGGGCGGTATCTGCTTGTGCTCACCTGCACTGCGCTCGTGACCGTCTCCTGGCTGCTGGCCGCCGCCGTGCAGGTCACGTTCGGCATGGCCGACGTCACGTCGATCCTCTCGTCCGTGGCGGTGACGGCCGGCCAGTACCTTGTCACACAGGCCCTGCTTTGCCCGCTGCTGTACCGGTTCTCGACGCGGAAGGCGCTCCTCTGGTTCGCTGCGTCCGCGCTGATCGGCTTCATCGTAAGCATGGGGTCGTTCACCGCCGCCATGCGCACGACGCCGTCCGATGCGCTCGGCGGGTTCGTCGGCGCCTTCAACGACGCCGTCGCCATGCTGGCGGGCCATCCGGGGGCGTCGGCGGCCGCGTTCGTCCTGTTCTCCCTGATTGCGCTCGCCGTCTCGTACCGCCTGTCGGTGCGCATCTACGAAGGAAGGGAGTTGTGATGACGTCGGCTGTGATGCGTCATGCGACGCCTGTGAAGCCCGCGGGAGCTCCGACGGGCTTGCGCCGTGCCGCCCGGCGTCGCGCCATGATGACGGCGTTGCGCATGGACTTCGCGGCGATCTGCGGCAACTCCGCGGTGGCGGCCGCCGTCATGTTCCTGTTGCCGCTGCCGTTGTGCCTGTTCGGGCAGAACCTCGAATCGCCCGCCCTGTCCGCCGTGGCGGTCGCGATGATGGCCTTCCTGACCATGCTGTACTGCGGCATGCTGGTGGGGATGTTCTTCCGGTGGAACGGCGGCGCGCTCGAAAGCCGGATGATCGGTGTCATGCCGGTTTCCCGCCGCGTACAGGTCGATGCGCGCTACCTGTCGGCGATGATGCTGTTCGTCATCTGCCTCGTGCAGATCGGCATCGAGGCGGCCATCGCCGTGACCTCGTTCGGTCTTGACGTGGAAGGGCTGTGGGTCGTGCCGTATGCGGCGGTGCTGTTCCCGCTGCTGACGGCAATCCAGCTTCCCGTGTTCTATGCGAGCGACAACTGGCTGACCGCATACTATCGAATGGTCAATGGCGGTATGGTGCTGTTCTTCGCGGCGATCATCGTGCTGCACCTGATTCCGGACGGGCTGCGGATGCGTGTGATCGGCATGCATCCCGGGATGCCGATTCCCGGGTGGGTGCTTCTTTGGCTGGTCGCCGTGGTCGCGCTCGCCGTGTCCCATCACCTGTCCGTACGGTTGTGGTCCGCGCGGGAGCTGTGAGGGGACGGACGGCTTAGGAGCCATCACTTAGGCGGCTTTGAGACGGTACTCCTGTTTGGGGCTGCGGGCCGGTTGGGTGCGTTCGATGGCCCCCGAGCGCAGCAGTTTGCGCAGTTGGTAGGTGACGGTCGAACGCGGGGCGCCGGTCGCCTCCACCAGTTGCGGTGTCGCCATGGTGCCGTGTTCGCCGATGAGCGTCAGCAGCGCCTCCTCCAACGGCGAGTACCCGGCATCCGCATGGGGCGGCATCGTGCCGGAGCCGGTGCCGCCGTCGGGTGCATCGGCTCCGATGGCGGGAGATGTCGCCGGCATGGCTTCATCGCCGTCCATGGGTTTCCGTTCGATGCCCATGTAGCGGGCGTATGGTTCCTCCAGCCACGGCGAGCCCTTGATGGTCTGGTCGTACAGCTCCCGGTCGGTGATGTCCTGCACGTCGATGCCGCCGTGGGGGAACGGCACGATCTTCGGGCGCGCGGGTCCGGGCACCTTGCCATGGTCCAATCCCATGGAGGCGCTGTAGTCGATGCCGGCCTGTCCGCCGCGTGCGGCGTAGCGTGGATCCCTGCGGCTGTCCGGCAGCTGGGCGGTGTCGGCCGACCGGAAGGTCATGCGAAACGCCGTCAAGGTGTCGGCGATTTCGGGTGCGCCGTTGCCGTTCTCGTTGAGGGTGGCCGTGATGAGTTCGAATCCCGTGCCCCGGTTCTCCGCGACGGTCCCGCCGCGGAACGGTGTGAGCTCCAACAGCTTGGCCAACGTCTGGTTTCTGGTGGACGTGGCGCCGGGCATGCCGATGGTGTCCGTGGTCACGGCGCCGTACAATCCGCCGGGGCTGAGTATCTCCAGCCGATCCGCGTACATGTTGACCTGGATCTGGCCGCCACGGGCCATCGGCGAATAATCGCGGTGCATGACGGCGTTGACCACCGCCTCGCGTATGGCCTCTTCGGGATACTCGAAGGTGTCCTTGCGCAGGGGGCCATCCAGTACGCCGCCGATGCGCATGTTCCTGCGGGTCGCGAGCAGCGTCTCCTCGAGGATTTCGGGAATCGGGCCGTCGAAGGTCCGGTTGTCGATGTACTTCACCCCGCCGGCGAACACCTTGCTGTACCCCTGATACCGGGTGAACGTGATGTTCAGTCGCGGGAGGAACTGCTGCGGGTAGTTTCCGGCTACGAGCAGCCCCGCGAGCGTGGGGTGGGTGCCGCCGTCGGCGTCGGTTCCCGTGACTCCCAGCATATGCAGGGCGTCATCGTCCGAAATCGTTCCGAAGATGCGCGGCCGCTGTCTTCGGCATAGGTGCAGGATGCCTTGAACCGTATTCGGATCCAGATCGTCGACCGTCGCCTCGCCGACGATTTCCCTGTCGTATGTGGGCTGTGCGCGGTTCTCCAGCAGACGGTCGATCTCATACTGACTGAGCTTCCTGTCGCCATCCCACACGCGGATGAACGAGCCGCTGTAGCGGCCCCTGTTGCGCACATAGCAAGGCTTGTCCAGCGGGTCGGTCTCGTCGATGACTGAGATGACCACCTGTGAGCCGTGGTACTCCGCGATTTCGATGACCGGGCGGACCGGTGGCATCAGCTTCTCCCGGCATATCTGCGCCATCGCGTCCGCGATCGATTTGGCGTCGAATCCATCGATGGGAGAGAACCCATGGCGTTCGGAAACGCCGAGGACGATGGTGCCGCCGTTTCCATTGGAGAACGCCGAGACGGTTTCGGGCAACGAAGTCGGCAATCCTCCGACGGCCTCCTTGACCTCAACGCTCTGATTGTCGCTGTCGGCATGACGCAGCGGTTCGAGCAGCGCGTCAATCTCTTCCTCCGACCACATGATGACTCCTTCGCCGTTCCTACATAACAACCATCGTAGCAGTAAGATTGCTATGTTTGTTATGTCCGTGTCGCAGGTGGCGCTGTCGGCCGCCGTTTTGCCACATTTCATTCACGCAGCGCCACAATCGCCGCAAGTGTTATAGTTGATATGGAACAGATAGAACGATTTGAAAGAAAGGGACCCGTCGATGATCATCGACATCGACGCCCGCAGCGACGTGCCGATCTACGAACAGCTGCGACGCGGCGTCATCGCCGGCATCGCGAACGACGAACTCGCGCCCGGCGACCGTCTGCCGTCCGTGCGCGCGCTCGCCGTCGACCTCGGCGTCAACCTGCACACGGTCAACAAGGCGTACGCGCTCCTGCGCGACGACGGCTACATCACGATGCGACGCGGCTCCGGCGCCGTCGTCGCCGAACGAGGCGCCGGAGCCGCGGACGCGCCCGGCGACGCGCGCATCGAAGGCGAACTCCACCGGCTCATACTCGAACACAAGGCGGGCGGGGGAGACGCCGCGGCGTTCCTCGACCTCGTACGCACGCAACTCGCCCGCATATACGGCGAATGACGGGATGAAGGAGAATCACCATGAACGCGACCATCGCGACCGTCGCCCTGCTGCTGACGGTCCTCTTCCTCCCATCGCTCGTCGCCGTCCCCATGGCGCTCACGCCGTGGCTGACCGATCGGCGTGAGGTCTTCGGCGTGACCGTGCCTCCCGTCGCGCACCGCGACCCGCGCATCCGCACGCTGAAAACCGGATACCTGCGGGCCGTCGTCGGGGCCGACGCGGCATGCGTCGTCTGTTCGTTTGCGGCCTGGCTTCTCGCCGGCGCGACCGGTGCATTGTGGGCCGCCGGCATGGCGACCGTACTCGTCGCCGTCCTCGCCGTCGTCGCGCAGCAGGCGTGCCGCCGCAAGGTCATGACGGTCAAACGGGAACGCGGATGGGTGGCGGACGGCGACCTGCGTGCCGCCGCCGTCGCCGAAACCGCCGCGCCCGAACCGCTCGGATTCGGCTGGGAGTCGTTGCAGGCCGTGGCGCTCGCCGTCACGACCCTCGTCGGTGTGCTCGGCTACGACCGCATGCCTGATTGCGTGCCCATGCACATGGATCTCGCCGGACATGTGGATTCATGGGCGGTGAAGTCGCCGGCCGTGATCTGGTATCCGGTGCTTGTGCAATTGGTCATGGTCACGGTGATGGTCGTCTGCCATGCGGTGCTGTTGCGTTCCCGGCGGCCGGTGGACCCGGAACGGCCCGCATCCAGCGCCTATGCCTACGGTGTGTACGCGCGGGCGTGGAGCGTGTATCTGGTCGTCGTCGGCCTGCTCGTCGCCGCGGCGATGGGACTTGGCTTCCAGCTCTCGCTCATCGGAGTGGTCGGCGCGGGAACGGTCGGCGTGCTGCTGGCGCTCGTCGCCGTGGTCGCGGTCGTCGGCGCCATCGGCATGGGCGTGCGGTACGGACAGAACGGCGCGCGCGTGTTCGATGAGGACGACGGTGATGCGGCCGGGGACGGCGATGGCGGCGGGACGATGCCCCGCGATGACGACCGATACTGGATCGGCGGCGTGATCTACTGGAACCGCGACGATCCGGCCGTGATCGTGCCGAAACGCTTCGGCATCGGCTGGACCTGCAACTTCGCGCGTCCGGGAGCGTGGGCGGCGATCGTCGCGCTGCTCGCCGTCCTCGCCGGCGCGCCGGTCGCGTTCTCCCTGCTGTAAAGAAACCCCCTCGGTCGCGTGGAAGGCGACCGAGGGGGTTTCGAGGATATGAAGGCTCGACTACAGCGCCTTGGCGGCCTGTTCGACGAAGGCCTCCATGCCGTCGATCGGGACGACCGTGTCGAAGCGGACGTCGGCGGTCTCAAGGCCTCGCAGCGCGGCCGGGGCGGTCGTGCCGGTCTCATGCGCGAGCACGTCCATGCACTCGAAATCGGTGCCGGTCGCGTCGAAACCGAGGGACTCGTTCACGACGCGCGGGAACTTGTACGGGCTCGCGGTCGCGAGGATCACACGCGGGGTCAGCGGATCGCGCGGCATCTGCTGCGCGACGAAGTACGCGCACGCGGTGTGCGGGTCGATGACGTAGCGGTTCTTCTCCCAGCAGTCGGCGATCATCTCGCGCACCTGGTCCTCGTCCGCCCAGCCGCAGCCGAACAGCTGGCGGATCTTGGCGAGCAGCGGCTCCGGGATCTCGTACGTGCCCCAGTTCTTGAGGTCGTTCATCAGCATGGCAATGAGGCGCGTGTCGCCGTCGGACAGGTAGTAGAGCATGCGCTCCAGGTTCGAGGAGATGAGGATGTCCATCGACGGGCTGATCGTCTGGAAGAACGGGCGCTGGCGGTTGTACGTGCCGGTCGTGAGGAAGTCGAACAGCACGTTGTTCTTGTCGGAGGCGACCACGAGATGCTTGACGGGCAGGCCGAGCAGCTTCGCGTAGTAGCCGGCGAGTATGTCGCCGAAGTTGCCGGTCGGCACGACGAACTCCACCTCGTCGCCCACGTTGATGACCTGCTGCTCGAGCAGCTGCGCGTACGCGGAGAAGTAGTAGACGACCTGCGGCACGAGACGGCCCACGTTGATCGAGTTCGCGGAGGAGAGCACCACGTGCGAGTCGCCGGCGAGCCTCGCGGCGAGCTCCTTGTCGCCGAAGATGCGCTTGACCGCGGACTGCGCGTCGTCGAAGTTGCCCTCCACGGCGGCCACGTTCACGTTCGAGCCGGTCTGCGTGGTCATCTGCAGCTCCTGCACCTGGCTCACCTTGCCTTCCGGGTAGAAGACGGTGATCGCGGTGCCCGGGGCGTCGGCGAAGCCGGCCAGCGCCGCCTTGCCCGTGTCGCCGGAGGTGGCGGTGAGGATCATGATCCTCTCGTCCGCGTCGCCGCTGGCCGGCGTGGTGCGCGCCATGAAGCGGGGCAGGATCTGCAGGGCCACGTCCTTGAACGCGGAGGTCGGTCCGTTGAACAGTTCGAGGATGAAGTCGTCGCCGAGCGGCTTCAACGGCGTGATGCGGTCGTCCGACCACTGGTCGCCGTAGGCGGCGTCGATGCACGCGCCCAGCTCCTCGGCCGTGAAATCGGGCAGCAGCGCGCCCAGCACGCGGCGCGCGATCTCCTGATAGGACTTGCCGGCCAGATCGCCGATCTCGACCTTCACGGAACCCAGCTGGTCGGAGACGAACAGGCCGCCGTCGTCGGCGATGCCCTTGCGGATCGCCTGCTTGGCGGTCAGCGAATCGGTGGTGGAACGGGTGGAATGGAATGTGGTGGCCACGGCGGATCCTTCATACGCGAAACGGGGACAATAAACCATCCACAAGTCTACCGGCGACCCTCCCATGGTGCGGCGAATCTCCCATGGTGCGGTCACACATAATCCACACAACGGCGGAATCACGCCGTTTCGGGCGACCGCACCATGAGGGGTTTGCCGCACCATGGGCATGACGGGCGGGGGTGGGGGTCGCAGGGCGGCGTTCCACGGTGTGAGATTCGTCATACGGCGGAAACAGGTTCGCCACAAACGGACCGTACACTCGTCGCCCGAACGGCAAACCAGTCGTTACCCACACCGTTTAAGGAGCACACATGACCGCTTCACCCCTCGCACAGAAGGCCACCGACGCATTCAACGCGCCCATCAGCGCCGCCGATCCGGAGATCGCCGAGCTGCTTGACTCCGAACTCCGCCGCCAGCAGGGCGGCCTCGAGATGATCGCCTCCGAGAACTTCGTGCCGCGCGCCGTGCTGCAGTGCCAGGGCTCCGTGCTCACCAACAAGTACGCCGAAGGCTACCCGGGACGCCGCTACTACGGCGGCTGCGAGTTCGTCGACCAGATCGAGACCATCGCCCGCGAGCGCGCCAAGAAGCTGTTCGGCGCCGAATACGTGAACGTCCAGCCCCACTCCGGCGCCCAGGCCAACGCCGCCGTCTACCAGGCGCTCGTCAAGCCCGGCGACACCGTGCTCGGCCTCGCCCTCGACCACGGCGGCCACCTCACCCACGGCATGAAGATCAACTTCTCCGGCAAGTTCTACCATGCCGAAGCCTACGGCGTGAACCCGGAGACCTTCCGCATCGACCCGGAGATCATCCGCCAGCGCGCCCTCGAGACCCATCCTGCCATGATCATCGGCGGCTGGTCCGCCTACCCGCGCATCGAGGACTTCAAGGCCATCAAGGAGATCGCCGACGAGGTCGGCGCCAAGTTCTGGGTCGACATGGCCCACTTCGCCGGCCTCGTCGCCGCCGGCCTGCACCCGAGCCCCGTCCCGTACGCGGACGTCGTCTCCTCCACCGCCCACAAGACCCTCGGCGGCCCGCGATCCGGCTTCATCCTCGCCAAGCAGGAGTACGCCAAGAAGCTCAACTCCTCCGTGTTCCCCGGCCAGCAGGGCGGCCCGCTCATGCACGTGGTCGCCGGCAAGGCCGTCAGCTTCAAGGTCGCCGGCACCCCGGAGTTCAGGAACCGCATGGAGCGCACGCTCGAAGGCGCGAAGATCATCGCCGAGCGCCTCCTCGCCGACGACGTCAAGGCCAACGGCATCAGCGTCCTCACCGGCGGCACCGACGTGCACCTCGTGATGGTCGACCTGCGCAACAGCGAAATGGACGGCAAGCAGGGCGAGGACCTGCTCGCCCAGTGCGGCATCACCATCAACCGCAACACCGTGCCGTTCGACCCGCGTCCCGCCTCCGTTGCCTCCGGCCTTCGCATCGGCGCCTCCGCGCTCGCCACCCGCGGCTTCGGACCGAAGGAGTACGAGGAGGTCGCCGACATCATCGGCACCGCGCTCGCCGCCGGCCCGTCCGCCGACGTCGAAGCCCTCAAGGCCCGCGTCGACAAGCTCGTCGAGGACTTCCCGCTCTACCCGGACCTCGACCAGATTCACTGATCGGTCCATATCGGCTCCCTCGCCCGGCGGGGGAGCCTTTTCGTATTCCGGACTTTGCGCACGTGTTGCGGTAAGGTGGGTGGTTATGACGAACAACGAGGAAACCGCGGTCGCGGGAGCCGTCTTCGATGCCGTGTGCGCCCGCGCCGACGCCGCCGCACGCGCGCAGCGGGCGCTCGCGCGCGCGGACACGGACGCCAAGAACCGTCTGCTGCACGCCATCGCCGACGCGCTCGACGCCCGCGCCGGCGAGATCGAGACGGCCAACGCCGCCGACATGGACGTGTCGCGCGAGGCCGGCATGGACGCCGGCAAGCTCGACCGCCTGCTCTTCGACGCCCCGCGTGTCAAGGCCGCCGCCGACGGCGTGCGCCACGTCGCCTCCCTGCCCGATCCGGTCGGCGAGATCGTGCGCGGCTACAATCTGCCCAACGGCATGCGCCTGACCCAGACGCGCGTGCCGATCGGCGTCATCGGCATGATCTACGAGGCGCGTCCGAACGTCACCGTCGACGTCGCGTCCCTGTGCCTCAAATCCGGCAACGCGGCGATCCTGCGAGGCGGTCACGCGGCCGAACGCACGAACGCCGCCACGCTCGCCGTGATCGGCGACGCGCTGCGCGCGGAAGGCTTCGACCCGTCGCTCGTCGCCACTGTCGACGATTTCGGACGCGACGGCGCGACCGCGATGATGGAGGCGCGCGGCCACATCGACCTGCTCGTGCCGCGCGGAGGCAAGGGCCTCATCCGCGCCGTCGTCGAGAACTCGAAGGTGCCGGTCATCGAGACGGGCGCCGGCAACGTGCACATCTACATGGACGCCTCCGGCGACCCGGCCAAGGCCATCCCCATCATCATCAACGCGAAGACGCAGCGCGTCGGCGTGTGCAACGCCGCCGAGAAGCTGCTCGTGCACGAGCGCGTCGCCGCGACGTTCCTTCCCGTGGCCGCCGCCGCGCTGCTCGACGCGGGCGTGACGCTCCACGCGGACGAACGCGCCTACGCGATCATCGACGCCGCCGCGCCCCAGGCCGCGGCGGACGGACTGCTCACGCACGCGACCGCCGAGGACTGGGACACCGAATACCTCGCGCTCGAAATGGGCGTCAAGGTCGTCGATTCGCTCGACGAGGCCATCGACCACATCAACGCGCACTCCACCGGCCACACCGAGGCGATCGTCGCCGAGGATTACACGGCCGTCGAGGAGTTCACCGCGCGCATCGACTCGGCCGTCGTCATGGTCAACGCGTCCACGCGGTTCACCGACGGCGGCGTGTTCGGCTTCGGCGCCGAACTCGGCATCTCCACGCAGAAGATGCACGCGCGCGGGCCGATGGGCCTGAGGGAGATGACCACCACGAAATGGATCGGATACGGCAGGGGGCAGGTGCGCGCATGAGCGACATGAACGAGACGACCGACGAGAAGATCGTGAACGACGGCATGAGCGTGCCGATCACCGAACTGCGCGACGACCTCGACCTGGACGACCCGCGCTGCGGGCTCAAGATCGCCGCGGAACGCCTGAGCATCGTGCGCTACGTGTTCCTCGTGCAGATCGAGGACGGCATCGCCTCCGCATCCCAGCGCGCCTCGCTCGAATACGCGGACGCCGTGCTCATCGGCTGGCCCGACGAGCACGCGCCGGACGTGGCGGACCTGGACGACGCGCAGCTGCACGCGGTGCGCGAGCACATGACCCTCATGGAAAGCTACATCGCGCGTTTCTCCACGCTCGAACGCGAAGGCGACGTGGACGGCATGACCGACACGCTCATCCGCGTGACCGAACGCGTCGCCGAGGTGCGCCGCCTCTACCAGCCCGACTTCCCGCTGCCCACGTTCGCGGAGATCCGCCGTGTCGTGCAGGACGAATGGGACGAGGACATGGGCAAGATCGACCCAAAGGACGGCAGCCCCACCGCCATGGAGATCGAACAGGAGACCGAGCAGGCCGAGCACGTCGAACTGCGCGAGGAGGCGGCCGAACGCAAGGCGGAGGGACGCGCGTGAACACGGCCGGCATCGATGCGGAGGGAATGACCGCCGGCGAACGGCGGATGTCCGACCTGTCCGTCGACTCGGTGGAGGCGGCCGCCAACGTGGCCAACGCCGGCGCGCCCGGCACCGGCGGCTCCGAATCCGGCCCCGCCGCCGCGCGGCACGGGGCGGCCGTCCGCCGGTCGGCGCGCGGCAACTGGCATGCGACGCCGCGCATCGGCATCATGGGCGGCACGTTCGACCCGATCCACAACGGCCACCTGGTCGCCGCCAGCGAAGTGGCGTGGGTGTACGACCTCGACGAGGTGATCTTCGTGCCCACCGGACGGCCCGTGTTCAAGCTCGACAAGCACGTCACCAACGCCGAGGACCGGTATCTGATGACGGTGATCGCCACCGCCTCCAACCCGAAGTTCACCGTCAGCCGCGTCGACATCGACCGCCCGGGCGTCACCTACACGATCGACACGCTGCGCGACATCCGCGCGCAACGCCCCGACGCGGAACTGTTCTTCATCACCGGCGCGGACGCGGTCGCCGAGATCATGCAGTGGAAGGACGCGGAGAAGATGTGGGATCTCGCCCACTTCGTCGCCGTCACCCGCCCCGGCTACTCGTCGCCCGAAGGCGTGAGGCTGCCCGAAGGCAAGGTGGACACGCTGGAGATCCCCGCGTTGGCGATCAGCTCCACCGATGTGCGCCGCCGCGCCGAACACGACGAGCCCGTCTGGTATCTCGTGCCCGACGGCGTCGTCCAATACATCGGCAAGCACGGCCTGTATCGCTAGTCCATCAACCCCATCTCGATTTTGAGCCGCACGACGCGCTCCGCCGAACGCGCCACCTTGGCCGCGAACGCGTCATCCGACTTCGCCTTCGCCGCCAACCCGTCGAGGATCGGCGTGACATAGGCGCTCTGGCCGATACACACGAGATCGCCGCCCGCCTCGACGAACCGCACGCCCAACTGGTCGGTCGGCGTGCCGCTCACCGCGGCCGCCGACAGCGAATCCGACGTGACCACGCCGTCATAGCCCTGCCTGCCGCGCAGCACGCCGTCCACGATCGCGGAGGAGAACGCGGCCGGATCGTCCGCGTCGATCCGCTGGTACGTGGCGAGCGACATCATCACCATCGCCGGCCGCGCCTGCGCGATCACCGTGTGGAACGCGCCGATCTCCGCGCCGTCCGCCGTGGTCGTCGTGTCGACGATGCCGTCCGACGTGAAATCCGTGTTCCCCTTGATCGCGCCCAGACCCGGATAATGCTTGATCGACGACTGCACGCCCGCGTCGCGCATCCCCGCGACGAACGCCGCCGCATGCGCCGCGTTGCCGGCGGCGTCGAGACCGAAATCACGGTCCAACGCGCCGATCGGATCGTTCTGCTTGCGGTCGCCGGGAACCGTGTCCGTGACCGGCGCGAGATCGACGTTGACGCCGGCCGCCGCCAACTGGCCGCCCCAACCGGCCGCCGACGCGCGCAACTGGTCGGACGTCATCGCGCCCTGCTCGACCGCGCTCGGCATCGCGTCGAACCCGGAACCGGTCAGATGCTGCACCTCGCCGCCCTCCTGATCGGTGGCGACGATCAGCCTCGAACCGTCCTCCACATAGGATTGCAGCCCGTCGACCGCCTTGCGCACGCCGGACACGCCGGAACGCCAGTTGCCGATGAGCAGCACCGAACCGACGTGACGGTCGGCGATCGCGTCCTTCAACACAGACGGCTCGCTGCCGGCGAACAACGGTGCCATCACCAGCTGGCCGACGCGTTCCTCCACATCCATGCCGTCGACGATCCGCCGCGCCCGCATCGACGTCGGATCCCCGGGCGTGGGGACGGCCGAACGCGACACATGCGCGGTCCGGCCCGACGGAGCCGCCAGATGCCGGACGGCACGCACCCGCGGCAGGACCACCAGCACGACGACCAGCACGACCGCGAGCGCCGCGGCGACGGCCGTCACGAGCGTCGGCATCGCGCCTCCGCGCCTCGTCGCACCACCGTCCCGACGATTCCCCGTGAGCACAGACGTCCCCTTTCCATCATTTTCCGTCATCGATATCGGTCATCGGCCACCGGCCATCGGATATCCGATGACCGTCCGTATCCGCGCACGAGAATACACGCCGGCACGGCTCGGCTCCCGGCGAACGGACGCGAATTGACATTCCCCACCTGTTTGTAGGCTGGGAACATGTCATTCGCAGATATATTCGGTATGTTCGACCCCGATTTCGACCCGCGCGGCGATCGCGGGCGGTCCGGTCGGAACGGATCGCGGGCGCGGGCGGAACGCTCCGACGACGATCCGATCATCATCGACGTCGAGACGGACGGCGACGACGCAAGGCCGTCGGGCGCCGGAGCGGGCGCCGGTGCCGCCGGCTCCGGAGCGCGACACGGCGGGGGAGCGGGACGACCCCCGTTCGGCCCCGGATTCCCGCGCATCACGCGCAGACCCTCGCGTCCGGGCAAAGGCCCGCATGGCGGCCCGGACCGCGGCACGAAGATCCTCATCGGCGTGGTCGCGGCGCTCGCCATCCTCGTCGGCCTGTTCTTCGGCCTCGCCCGGTTCCTCACCGACCTCATGTGGTACGGGCAGCTCGGCTTCCAATCCGTCGTCTGGACGCAGCTCGGCGTGAAGGTCGGCCTGTGGGTCGCGTACGCACTGCTCATGGGACTCGTCGGATTCCTGTCCGCATGGCTGGCGATCCGCGCCCGCCCCGACGCGGCCGACGGCTCGCGCGTACGCGTCGACGGCGACGTGGTCGAAGTGAAACAGACCGTCAGCTCGAAGACCGCGCGACGCGTCGCCGCCGTCATCTCCGTGATCGTGGGCGCCGTGTTCGGCGCGCAGTTCAACGCGAACTGGGCCGACGTGCTGCTCATGTTCCACGCGCAGAGCTTCGGCGTCAAGGACCCGCAGTTCGGTCTCGACAACGGCTTCTACGTGTTCGTGCTGCCCGGCCTGAGGCTCGTCATGTCCGCCGTGTCGATGCTGCTGCTCGTCGGCATCGTCTTCTCCGTCGCCACGCACGTGATGATGGGCGGCATCCGCCTGACCATGCCGGTGAACGGCCGTGGCCTGTTCGCCATCACGAAGCGGGCCCGTCGCCAGATCGCCGTGTGGCTCATGCTCAACATGTTCGCGCTCGCCGCGTCCACCGCGCTCGGCGTGTTCGCGCATCTGACCCAGCAGGGTTCGCGCATCACCGGCGCCACGTACACCACCGTCAACGCGACCATCCCGGTCACGTTCATCATGGCCGCGCTCATCGCGATTCTCGGCGTCGTGCTCGGCGTGTGGCTCATGCGCTCGCACGCGCTGGAGGGCGCGCAGCCGCTCGGCGTGCGCGCCTCCGCCGCCTTGAAGGCGTGGCGCACCCCGATCGTCGCCATCGCCGTCGTGGTCGTCGTCTCCATGGTCCTGACCATCGTGTGGCCGGCGGTGCTGCAGCGCTTCCGCGTCAACCCGAACGCGCAGGAGATGGAATCCACGTACATCCAGCGCAACATCGACGCCACGCGCGCCGCCTACGGCCTCGACAAGCTCAAGACCGAGAACTACAAGGCCACGACGAAGGGCGAATCCGGCGCGTTGAGCTCGGAGGGCGAGACCACGGCGCAGATCCGACTGCTCGACCCGCAGGTGGTCTCCCCGACGTTCAAGCAGCTCCAGCAGTCCAAGCAGTACTACACGTTCGCCGACACGCTCGCCGTCGACAAGTACGAGATCGACGGCAAGAGCCAGGATACGGTGATCGCCGCCCGCGAGCTCGACCTCGCCGGCAACGACAACCGCAACTGGGTGAACGACCACACCGTGTACACGCACGGCTACGGCGTCGTCGCCGCCTACGGCAACAAGGTGACCGCCGACGGCCAGCCCGAGTTCTTTGAATCCGGCATCCCCACGCAGGGCAAGCTCACCGAATCCGAGAAGTACGAGCCGCGCATCTATTTCTCGCCGAACATGGGCGAATACTCGATCGTCGGCGCGCCGGAGGGCACCGCCGCATGGGAGTTCGACTACCCGACCGGGTCGAAGGGCGCGACCAACACGTTCAAGGGGAACGGCGGCCCGTCCGTCGGCAACCTGTTCGCGCGTCTCCTGTACGCGATCCGCTTCGGCTCCGACCAGATCCTCTTCTCCGACCGCGTGACCTCCGCCTCGCAGATCCTCTACGACCGTTCGCCGCGCGAACGCGTCGCCAAGGTCGCCCCGTACCTGACGCTCGACGGGCGCGTCTACCCGGCGGTGGTCGACGGCCGCGTCAAGTGGATCGTCGACGGCTACACCACGTCCGACGCCTACCCGTACTCGCAGATGACCGACCTCGGGTCGGCGACCAAGGACTCCACCACCGTCTCGTCGTCCACCGTGACCGGACTCGGCACGCAGCAGGCGAACTACATCCGCAACTCGGTGAAGGCCACCGTCGACGCGTATGACGGTTCCGTCGACCTGTACGTGTGGGACAAGTCCGATCCGGTCATCAAGGCGTGGGAGCAGATCTTCCCCGGCCAGTACCACCAGCTGGGCGAGATCAGCGGCGACCTGATGAGCCACATGCGCTACCCGGAGAACCTGTTCAAGGTGCAGCGCGAACTGCTCGCCAAGTACCACGTGACCTCCGCCAGCCAGTACTATTCGGGCGAGGACTTCTGGCAGACGCCGGTCGACCCGACCGAATCGCAGTCGCAGCAGGACCAGGACATCCTCCAGCCGCCCTACTATCTGACCCTCCAGACCGGCGGCACCAAGGAGCCGGTGTTCTCGCTGACCTCCTCGTACATCCCCGCCGGCACGTCGACGCGCGAGATCCTCACCGGATTCCTCTCCGTCGACTCGGACGCGGGTTCGACGAAGGGCGAGATCGGGGCGAACTACGGCACCCTCAGATTGCAGGAGCTGCCGAAGGATTCGAACGTGCCCGGCCCCGGACAGGCGCAGAACAACTTCAACGCCGACGCCGACGTGTCCAAGGAGCTGAACCTCCTGCAATCCGGCTCCACGAACGTGGTGCGCGGCAACCTGCTCACCCTGCCCTTGGGCGGCGGCCTGGTCTACGTGCAGCCCGTGTACGTGAAGTCCTCGGGCGCCACGTCGTTCCCGCTGCTCAAGAAGGTGCTCGTCGCGTTCGGCGACCAGGTCGGGTTCGCCGACACGCTCGACGAGGCGCTCGATCAGGTGTTCGGCGGCGACTCCGGCGCGTCCGCCGGCGACGCGGCGAACGTCGCGGGCGGTTCGGGCGGTTCCGGCTCGGGTGACTCCGGTTCGGATTCGTCGGGTTCGTCCGGTGACACGTCGAAGGGCGGTGCCGGCGACGGCAAGGATTCCGGTTCGTCCGGTTCGGCGTCGTCCGGTTCTTCCGGTTCGTCCACGGCACGCAGTCCCGAGCTCAAGCAGGCGCTCGATGACGCCGCCCAAGCGATGAAGGACAGCCAGGACGCCATGAAGAACGGCGACTGGACCGCCTACGGCGAAGCCCAGAAGGCCCTTGAGGACGCCCTTAACAAGGCCATCGAACTGGAGCAGTAGTTTCGGGTCGGGGCGTCGGAAACCCCGTATCCGAGGCTCCGATGCATCCCGCTCCAACGCACGGCGCAAGAAATCCCGGGAATCGGCGTGATTCTCCGGGATTTCTTGCATTGACCCATCGTCAGCGCGACTTTTCCCGGACGATAGGGGTGTTTTCCGGGAAATTTTGCGCTGAGTGGGGGCCAGCGCAAGGATTCCCGGGTGACGGGGACATTCCCCGGGATTGTTTGCGCTGGCGACGCGCCAGCGCGACTTTTCCCGGACCGAGCCGGTTTCCTCCGGGATTTCTTGCGCCGGGTGCTAGGCTGTCGGCATGTCCTATCTGTTCCGGGCCGCGACCGCATCCGATCTCCAGGCCATCACCGACATCTACAACGCGTCCGTCGTCGAAGGCGGCGCCACCGCCGACCTCGCGCCCCGCACCCTCGACCAACGCCGCGCATGGGTGGAATCGCACCAGCCGCCCTACGGGGTGTTCGTCGTCGAGGCGACGGACGACGGTGACGATGCCTCCCGTGGCGACGAAGAGGTCGCATGCGACGGTGGTCAGACCGTTCAGAGGGATTGCGACGGCGCCCGTCCCCGCGAGGTCGTCGCCTTCGGCGCGTTGTCCGTGTTCTATGACCGCGCCGGATACGACGGCGTCACCGACCTCGCCTACTACATCGCGCCGCGATGGCGGCACCGCGGCGTCGGCACGTTCCTGCTCGACCATCTGCTCGACGAGGCGAGGGCCCACCGCATGCGCAAGGCCATCGGCATCATCTTCGCCGACAACGCCGGATCGACCGCCCTGATGCGCCGCTTCGGCTTCACCCGGTTCGGGCTCCTCCCCGCCGCCGCCACCGACGCGACCGGCCTCATGCACGACATGTCCTATTGGTACCTCGACCTGTGACCGGCGGGGCGCCGGCTCTTCGCCGACGGCTGCCTTGACTGAGGCGGTGGGTACAATCTGTTCGGTCGAAAACGAGTAAGGCGCAGTAAGGAGCAACGCATATGGCATCGGATTTCTGGCTGATCGCGGGACTGGGCAACCCGGGCAAGAAGTATGAGGACACGCGGCACAACATGGGCTTCATGACCGCCGACGTGCTCGCGGAACGCTGGTCGGTCGCCTTCTCCGACCACAAGGGGCTCGCCATGCTCGGCAAGGGCGCGATGCACCTCGACGGCCGCGCCGTCAAGTTCTTCCTCGCCAAGCCGCTCACCTACATGAACGAATCCGGCAACGCGGTCTCCTCGATCTGCTCCTACTACCAGATCCAGCCCGACCACGTCATCGTCATCCACGACGACATGGACCTCGACTTCGGCCGCATCAAGGTCAAGGCTGGCGGCTCGGCCGGCGGCCACAACGGCATCAAATCCATCGACAAGTCGCTGGGCACGCCGAAGTACGCGCGCGTGCGCATGGGCGTCGGCCACGCGCGCCGCGGCGCCAACGCGCACGACAACACCATCAACTGGGTGCTCGGCGGCTTCGGGCCCGACCAGCGCAAGCAGCTGCCCGAATTCCTCATGGACGGCGCGGACGCCGCCGAGGACATCATCTTCAAGGGACTCGCCAAGACCCAGGAGAAGTTCAATGGCCGCTGACGCCAAGGAGACGCCCGCGTCCGTCACGTCCGAACTCGGCCTCGTCGACGGCTCGCTCGCCGGGCTGCTCGAACGGCTCGCGGACGGCGATCCCGCGTTCCGCAAGGTCGCGTCCGGCGACATCGAACCGCCGGAGGGCGTCGACGACGCGATCGTCGTCGGCATGCCCGAAGGCATGCGCCCGGCGCTCGCCGCCGCCATCGCACAGGGTGTGGGCGGCACAGACGGCACAACAGGCAAGGCCGGCAAGCCGGTCGTGCTCGTCGTCGCCTCCGGGCGCGAGGCCGAGGAGACCGTCGGCGCGCTGCGCTCCTGGTATGACGGGAATCCGGACGACATCGCCCAATTGGAGGCGTGGGAGACGCTGCCGCACGAGCGGCTCAGCCCCCGCGCCGACACGGTCGCCAGCCGCATGGCCGTGTTCCGTCGCCTGAAGCATCCGAGCGACGCCGATCCGATGTTCGGGCGCATCCGCATCCTCGTCATGCCGGTGCGCTCGCTCATCCAGCCGATCGTCGCCGGCCTCGCCGACGTCGAACCGCTCGTGTTCACGCGGGGCGAGGACCTGCCGCTCGACGAGGCGGCGGCCCGTCTCGTCGAGAACGCGTACACGCGCGTCGAGCTCGTTATGGACCGCGGCGAGTTCGCGGTGCGCGGCGGCATCCTCGACGTGTTCCCGCCGACCGCGCCTCACCCGGTGCGCATCGAGTTCTTCGGCGACGAGATCGACGGCATCAGGGAATTCCACGCCTCCGACCAGCGCACCTACGGCGACGGCCTTACGACCATCTGGGCGACGCCATGCCGCGAGCTGCAGCTCACCGACCGGGTGCGCGCCCGCGCGAAATCGCTGATCGGCTCCATCCCGAACGCCGACGACATGCTCGAATCCATCGCGAACGCCGTCCCCGTCGAAGGCATGGAATCGCTGATGCCGGCGCTCATCGACGACATGGAGCCGGTCGCCGGCCTGCTGCCCGGGAACGCCGTCATCCTGCTGAGCGACCCGGAGAAGCTGCGCCGCTCCGCCGAGGACCTCGCCAAGACGGCGAACGAGTTCCTCGCCGCCAGCTGGCACGTCGCCGCGTCCGGCCACGGCGCCGGCGCGCCCATCACCTTCGACCAGGCGAGTTTCATCGACTATGACGAGGCGATATCCGCGCTCGAGAACTCGAAGCACGACGTGATCCGCCTCACCAGCTTCACCGTCGACGGTTCGCGCCCGGGGCGCGTGCAGGTCGACGCGACGAATCCGGGGGAGTACCGCGGCGACGAGTCGAAGGCCGCCGCCGGCATCGAAGGCCTCATCGACGCCGGATTCGACGTCGCCATCACCGCGGCGGCCAAGGGCACGCTCGCACGACTCAAGCGAGCCGTCAACGCGACCGGCATCACGCGGTTCGACGCGATTCGCTCGCAGGCCGTCGACGGTTTCGTCGACAGACAGGCGAAGACCGCCCTGCTCACCGAACGCGACCTTACCGGCCGCACCTCGGCGATGGCGCAGGCGAAGACCCCGAAGCGCCGCCGCAAGGCCATCGACCTGATGGAGCTCAAGGCCGGCGACTACGTGGTGCACGAGCAGCACGGCATCGGACGGTTCGTCGAGATGCGCCAGCGCACCATCGGCACCGGCGCGAACCGCACCACGCGCGAATACCTCGTCATCGAATACGCGCCGAGCAAGCGGGGCGCCCCGACGGACAAGCTGTTCATCCCCACCGACCAGCTCGACCAGGTGAGCAAGTACATCGGCGCCGAAGCGCCCAAGCTCAACAAGCTGGGCGGATCCGACTGGGCGGCCACCAAGGCGAAGGCGCGCAAGCACGTCAAGGAGATCGCCGACGACCTGGTGAAGCTGTATTCGGCCCGCCAGCGCACGCCCGGCTTCGCGTTCAGCCCGGACACCCCGTGGCAGAAGGAGCTGGAGGACGCGTTCCCCTACCAGGAGACCGCCGACCAGCTCACCACCATCGACGAGGTCAAGCACGACATGGAGCAGCCGCGTCCGATGGACCGTCTTATCTGCGGCGACGTGGGCTTCGGCAAGACCGAGATCGCGGTGCGCGCCGCGTTCAAGGCCATCCAGGACGGCAAGCAGGTGGCCGTGCTCGTGCCCACCACGCTGCTCGTCCAGCAGCACTACGAGACGTTCACCGAACGCTACGAGGGCTTCCCGGTCAACGTGGCGGCGATGAGCCGCTTCCAGAAACCCAAGGAGATCAAGGAGACCATCGAGGGGCTGGCGGCCGGCACCGTGGACGTGGTCATCGGCACGCACAAGCTGCTCAACCCGAAGATCAGGTTCAAGGACCTGGGCCTCGTCATCATCGACGAGGAGCAGCGTTTCGGCGTCGAACACAAGGAGACGCTCAAGGCCCTGCGCACCAACGTGGACGTCCTGTCCCTCTCCGCGACGCCGATCCCGCGCACGCTGGAGATGGCCGTCACCGGCATCCGCGAGATGTCGACGCTCGCCACCCCGCCGGAGGACCGTCTGCCGGTGCTCACCTACGTGGGCGCCTACGAGGACGCGCAGGTCACGGCCGCGGTGCGCCGCGAGCTGCTGCGCGGCGGACAGGTGTTCTACGTGCACAACCGCGTGGAGGACATCGCGCACATCGCCGACAGGATCCACACGCTCGTGCCTGAGGCGAAGGTCGGCGTCGCGCACGGCAAGATGGGCGAGAAGCAGCTCGACCAGATCATCCGCGACTTCTGGCACCGCGACATCGACGTGCTCGTGTGCACGACGATCATCGAGACGGGCCTCGATATCTCGAACGCGAACACGCTGATCGTCGACCATGCGGACCGTTTCGGCCTCTCGCAGCTCCACCAGCTGCGCGGACGCGTCGGCCGCGGCCGCGAACGCGCGTACGCGTACTTCCTGTACGATCCGTCCAAGCCGATGACCCAGCAGTCGCACGACAGGCTCGCGACGATCGCGCAGAACACGGCGTTGGGCTCCGGCTTCGACGTGGCGATGAAGGACCTGGAGCTCAGGGGCACCGGCAACCTGCTCGGCGACCAGCAGTCCGGCCACATCGAGGGCGTCGGCTTCGACCTGTACGTGCGCATGGTCTCCGAGGCCGTCGAGAAGTACAAGGAGCCGGACAAGGCCGCCGAACCGGTGAACGTGTCGATCGACCTGCCGGTCGAGGCGTCGATCCCGGTGGACTACATCGACTCGGACAAGCTGCGCCTCGAGGCGTACCGCAAGCTCGCCGCCGCCCGCGACGAGAACGACCTCAAGGACCTCGCCGAGGAGCTCGCCGACCGCTACGGCCCGCTGCCGGAGGAGTTCGAGATGCTGTTCGGCGTGGCGCGCCTCAAGTTCAGGGCCAGGAAGCTCGGCATCTCCGAGATTCTCGCCCAGTCGAACCGTCTGCGCGTCGGCCGCGTCGACCCGCCCGAGTCGATGCTCATGCGCATGTCGCGCATCTACAAGGGATTCCAGTACCGGCCGGTCACGCACCAGATGATCATCCCCACGCCGTTCGGCGGCTCCCTTGGCAAGGGGCCGATGCCCGGCGAGCAGGTGATGGACTGGGTGTCCGACCTGCTCAACGACCTGGCCTACGTGCCGGGCAAACGCCGGTAGCCGGGCGGCGGGGGAGCGGGGCGGGGCGCGGACCCTGCAAGGCCCTACAGGATCGTCTCCATGCCGATCTTGTAGGGCTTGAGACCCATCCGCTCGTAGAACGCCTGCGCGCCGGGATTGCACGACCAGACGTTGAGCGTCACGTTGTAGCAGCCGGCGCCGCGGGCGAAATCGAGCACATGCCGGTAGACGACGGTGCCCACGTGCCGCCCGCGCGCCGCCTCGTCGACGCAGATGTCGTCGATGTAGAGCGTCGTCACGTCGGTGAGCACGTGGTTGCCCGGATGCCGCTCGAACACGCAGAACGCGTAGCCGTAGAGCGTCGCGTCGTCCGCGTCCGAGAACGCGCCGAAGACCGGGCGTTCGTCGTCGGCGAGGATTCCCGCGAGTTCGTCGTCGGTGTATTTCGTCGCGTCCGCCTTGAACAGGTCGGGGCGGCCGGCGTGATGGACGTCCGCCACCTGCCGCAGCAGGCGGTGGAGTTCGGGGATGTCGCGCTCCTCGGCGCGGCGGATGTGCATGTCGTTCATGCGCGCCAGTCTAGTCGGCGGACGTGGCGCCTGTCCGGACCGTGGAACGTCGGCGGGAGTCGAACGGGGCGTGAAACAACGTTGAAATATCGGTGAACAGTGGGATGTGAACGCTCACAACACGCAATGCGCAACCCTTGCGCGTAGTCCATCAATCACACTATTCTTGACGATGTCATCACAACCTAACGTTAAAGGAGTAGTTGTGGCAGCAATTGAAAGCGTCTACGCGCGTCAGATTCTCGATTCCCGCGGCAACCCGACCGTCCAGGTCGTTCTGGACACCGAGGACGGCGCCCGCGGTCTGGGTCTGGTCCCGTCCGGTGCCTCCACCGGTGAGGCCGAGGCCTGGGAGCGTCGCGACGGCGACAAGTCCGTCTACGGCGGCAAGGGCGTTCTGAACGCGGTCAAGGCCGTCAACGAGGAGATCGCTCCGAAGGTCATCGGCATGGATGCCTCCGACCAGCGCGCCCTCGACGACCTGATGATCGAGCTCGACGGCACCCCGAACAAGGGCCGTCTGGGCGCCAACGCCATCCTCGGCGTCTCCCTGGCCGCCCTGTACGCCGCCGCCGAGTCCGCCGACGAGCCGCTGTACCGCTACATCGGCGGCACCAACGGCCACATCCTGCCGGTGCCGAACATGAACATCATGAACGGCGGCGCCCACGCGGACTTCGCCACCGACATCCAGGAGTACATGATCTCCCCGTACGGCTTCGACACCTACTCCGAGGCCCTCCAGGCCGGCGTCGAGGTCTACCACACCCTGAAGAACGTCCTCAAGAAGGAAGGCCTGAACACGGGCCTCGGCGACGAGGGCGGCTTCGCTCCGAAGATGAAGTCCAACAAGGACTCCCTCAACTACATCATGGACGCCATCTCCGCCGCCGGCTACGAGCCGGGCAAGCAGATCGGCATCTCCCTCGACGTCGCCTCCTCCGAGTTCTACAACAAGGAGACCGGCAAGTACCACTTCGAGGGCGACGAGCGCGACTCCCAGTACATGCTCGACTTCTACGAGCAGCTCATCGAGGAGTACCCGATCGTCTCCATCGAGGATCCGTTCAACGAGGAGGGCTGGGAAGACTGGACCGCCATCACCAAGCTGCTCGGCGATCGCCTGCAGTTCGTCGGTGACGACCTGCTCGTGACCAACCCGGCCCGTCTGGCCAAGGCCATCGAGCTCGGCGCCGCCAACTCCCTGCTGGTCAAGCTGAACCAGATCGGCACCGTGACCGAGACCCTCGACGCCATCGAGCTGGCCACCGCCAACGGCTACACCTCCATGGTCTCCCACCGTTCCGGCGAGACCCCGGACACCACCATCTCCGACCTGGCCGTCGCCAAGAACACCCGCCAGATCAAGACCGGTGCCCCGGCCCGTGGCGAGCGCGTCGCCAAGTACAACCGCCTGCTCGAGATCGAGGAGGAGCTCGGCTCCACCGCGAAGTACGCCGGCTACAGCGCCTTCAAGGCCTGCAAGAAGTACATCAACAAGTGAGTTGATGCCGCTTCGCCGGCGTGCTGAGGCGTCGCCCCATACGGGGCGGCCATAGCGTAGCAACGAATGCCCGTCGCGTTCCGTCGAACGCGACGGGTATTTTGTTGCCCATGACCACACGGAACCGGACACCACGCGCGGGGGACGCCAAGTCCGCCGCGAAGGCGAAGAAGAACCGCCGTTCCGGCAACTCCGGCCCGATCGCCTTCTTCGTCTCCCTGTTCATCATCGCGGTCGGCACCATCCAGCTCGTCTCCACGTTCAACACGTACGCGGCCGACCTCGCCCACCTGAACAGCCTCAAACGCGAGGAGGCGTCGCTCGTCGCCCAGAAGCAGGAGCTGGAGAACGACATCTCCCGCTGGAACGACAAGAACTACGTTGCCGCGCAGGCGCGCGAACGCCTCGGCTTCGTCTTCCCCGGCGAGACCGCGGTGCGCGTGCAGAACCCGCAGGCGGTGACCGGCGACGGCAGCGGCGGCGGGACGAAGACCGACGCCGAGACGGACACGTCGAAGCAACTGCCTTGGTACAGTGAGCTCTCGTACGCGTTCAAGAAGGCCGACGAACCGGTGTCCAAGAACTCCACGGGCACGCAGGGGAAGACCGGAACGCAGAAGAACCGGCAGGATTCCGGCTCCACCTCGACGGACACGACCACGACCAAGAAGGACCAACAGTGACCACCACCATCGACCCGACCGCACTGGCCGACCAGATTCTCGACCATCCGGCCACCGAAGCCGACATCGCCATCGTCGAGCACCAGCTCGGACGCTACCCGCGCGGCATGGCCGCCGTCGGCGCACGCTGCGTGTGCGGCCGTCCGCTCGCCGTCGTCACCCGTCCGCTGCTGCCCGGCGGCGTGCCGTTCCCCACCACCTGCTATCTCACCAGTCCGGAGGCCGTCAAGGCCGCCTCGCACGTGGAGGCCGACGGCGTGATGCAGGAGTACAGCCGACTCGTCGCCGAAGACGAGGACGTGAAGGCCGCCTACGTGCGCGCCCACGAGCTGTATCTCGCGTTCCGCCACGAGATCGCCGTCAAGCTCGGCGACACCGAAGAGCACATCGAAGGCACGTCGGCCGGCGGCATGCCCGTGCGCGTCAAGTGCCTGCACGCGCTGATCGCCCAGTCGCTCGTCATGGGCCGCGGCGCCAACCCGATCGGCGACATGGTGCTCGACCGTGTGAAGGACGAGTTCGACCCGGCCGTGTGCCGGTGCAGCGTGCTGGACTGACAAGGCGGACTACCCCTCAGTCCGCTTCGCGGACAGCTCCCCTGGCAAGGGGAGCCAAAGGAGACAGGCGTTCAATGCCAAGGAAAGGAACATCATGGGCAAGGCGGTGACCGTCGCGGGAATCGACTGCGGCACCAATTCCATCCGACTGAAGATCGCGCGCGTCGACGAGCACGGCATGACCGAGATTGTGCCGCGCCAGCTGCGCGTCATCCGGCTCGGCCAGGACGTCGACAAGACGCACCGGTTCGCCGACGAGGCGCTGGAACGCGCCTACGCGGCGGCGCACGAGTTCGCCGGCATCCTCGCCGAGCATCCGGTCGACGGCATCCGCTTCGTCGCCACCTCCGCCACGCGCGACGCCGGGAACCGCGAGGAGTTCGAGGACGGCATCGAGTCGATCCTCGGCGTGCGCCCCGAGGTCATCCCGGGCACGGAGGAGGCCGACCTGAGCTTTCTCGGCGCCACGTCGGTCGTCGACCGCGGCGACCTCAAACCGCCCTATCTGGTCGTCGACCTGGGCGGCGGCTCCACCGAACTCGTCATCGGCGGCGACGGCGAGACCGCGCCCGCCACGCAGGTGCAGGCCGCGTATTCGATGAACATCGGATCGGTGCGCATGACCGAACGGCATCTCAGGACCGATCCGCCCACCGAGGAGGAGATCGCCGAGGCCGTCGAGGACATCGATGCGCATATCGACGAGGCGTTCCGCACCGTGCCCGCCGGCAAGGCGCGCACCATCATCGGCGTGTCCGGCACCGTGACCACGATGACCGCGCTTGCCATCGGACTGAAGGAATACGACCACTCCGTCGTCGACGGCCACCGCCTGTCCATCGCCGACGCGACGGACATCGACGACCTGTTCCTCAGGATGACGCGCGAACAGCGCCGCGTCTACAAGACGATCCATCCCGGACGCATCGACGTGGTGGGCGGCGGCGCCGTCGTCTGGAACCGCGTGCTCGCCAAGGTGAGCGAGGCCGCGCGGCTCGACCACGGCGAGGCCATCGACTCGTACGTGGCGAGCGAGCACGGACTGCTCGACGGCATCGTCCTCGACTACGGACGGCGCCTGCTCGCTGCGTGACGGGATGCGACGCGCAACGTGCGCCGCATCCCGACGCGCGGGCGCGGCGCATAGTACAATGACACGGTCGGCTCCCGCCGACCACAGGCCCCCGTGGCGAAATCGGTAGACGCAGTCGACTTAAAATCGATCGCTTCGGCTTGCGGGTTCGAGTCCCGCCGGGGGCACTTCATCACCCGGCTTCACGAAATATCGTGGGCCGGGTTTTGTATTTTCGACGATAGGCGATGTTGCGATTGCGTTGGAATCATGCGGCTGCTG
This sequence comes from Bifidobacterium sp. LH_424, assembly GCF_056356895.1. Lineage (NCBI taxonomy): Bacteria > Bacillati > Actinomycetota > Actinomycetes > Bifidobacteriales > Bifidobacteriaceae > Bifidobacterium > Bifidobacterium sp. LH_424. The sequence goes on along the minus strand of NZ_JBKEVC010000003.1, from coordinate 103,143 downwards.
GGTGGCGGCCCGGGAGCGGCACGGGACACGGCGCAGGAAGCGAAGACGGAGCGCATGGCTCGGGGCCGTGTTCTCACGCCGATGAAGGAGAGTGTGTCGAACAGCCCCTCCTGGAGCATTCTCTTCTGAGGCGGGGTGGCATGTTAACGGAGCAGCCGGTGCAGTACCGCCGCGAGACCGTTGTTGTCGACGTTTGGCGCAATCATGTCGGCGACTGATTTGACGGCTTCGGTGCCGTTGCCCATCGCCACGCCGATGCCGGCAGTCTGTATCATCTCAAGGTCGTTGTCGCTGTCGCCGATGGCGATCGTGTCGGACGGTGGAACTCCGAGCCGTTGAGAGACTTTCATGAGCGCCGTGCCCTTGTCTACTCCGGGGATAAGGATCTCGCCGTTGTCGTCGCTGGAAGCGTTGATTGATCCGTGGATAATGGTCGCGTAGTCAGCGAGCTCGCGACGCACGTCTTCCACGGTAAGACTGCCGTTCTCGGGGACGTAGAACGTTCCTTTGCGGACTGGAGGCAGAGGGGCAGAATGGTTGGTGATGGTGTGCCAGGAGTCGCGCATCTGCGGATGCCGCAGCAGTTTTCGCCAGATGCCGAGCCGGTGCAGGTAGCATTCGGTGGCGTGCATGCCGTCGGGGCAGTGCCAGGCATACGGCATGGCGTGCGCGGTGAAGAACGAGGTCGCCATGCGGACGGATTCAGCGGGCATGCGCTCGTCGATGATGGTCTCACCGTCGAGCTCGGCGCATGCGCCGCCGTCGGATACGATGCCGTCGAACCCAAGTTCGAGCACCGGTGGATCGATGTCCAGCGCCGCACGGCCCGAACAGATGAACAGCCGGTGCCCGGCCTGCTGCGCTCGGCGGCACTGCTCGCGAGCCGATTCGGGAATGCGGTGGCTGCTGTCCAGCAGTGTGCCGTCGATATCAATAAATACTAGTTTGGATATGCTCATGCGCGTGTTCTCCTATGGAATGCCGACATCAGCGTCTGAACTGTAGATGATGTTTCCTAAGAATAATTCATTCGAATGAATCATGCAATTGTGGGTGATGGTGTGTCTGTAATTCGAATGAATATGAGTCATGCGATAATATGGATTATGTGTGCTGCGGCGATGTGGCGCGGCTGAATGATGTGATTTTGGAGGGTGTATGAAATACCGTGAACTGGCGAAGATTCTCAAGGTGGAGATCGACAAGGGCAAATACCGCGACACGGGAAAGCTGCCCACCGAGCCCGAGCTCATGGAGCGGTTCGGCGCGACCCGGTACTGCGTGCGTAACGCCATTGCCATGTTGGTCGAGCTTGGTGATGTGTATCCGGTGCAGGGCAGCGGCATGTTCGTCCGGGAGAACAGGCGTGAGGGCTGCCTCAATATCAACGGCACGAGAGGCATGACTTCGGAGTTTCCCGGCCATTCCGTGTCCTCCAAGCTGATCAAGCTGGAGCAGCGCGAGGCGGGCGCGGATTCCGCGCGCCTCAAGTGCGCCGTCGACGCCAAAGTCTATAGCGTCTCGCGCCTGCGTCTGTTGGATGACGAACCGTTCGCCATCGAGTACGCCCTGTATCTCAAGGAGTTCGTGCCGTATCTCAGCGAGGAGATCGCCAGTGGCTCCATTTACGCGTACATTCGCGAGGATCTGGGGCTGAGTACGGGATTTGCAGACAAGCTGATATGCGCGCGAGAGCTGGATCATGGTCGGGCCGACCTTCTTGGCCTGTCGGCGGGGGATCCCGCCCTGGTGGTCGAGGACGACGCCTATCTGGCCAGCGGCCGCATGTTCAACGCCGGCACGGTCTACTACCACTATAAGAAGGCCACGTTTTTTAATTTCGCCGACCTGAAGTAGTCCCTTATATGCGTGAGGCGGCGTCGCCGGTGGGGGAGGCGCCGCCTCGCGGTATTCCCTCGGGAGGCGACACGCCGTATCCAAAAATCATTCGAATGAATTTGACACAGCCGAATGAAACTCGTATATTGTAGTCAAGTCATTCGGATTACGCCTATTCATCCGAATGACTTGATACTGAACAAGAGGAATCGGACCGGCGACAAGGACACCGGCCCGGGGACGTCAACCAGTCCAAAGGAGGACGAGAATGAAGGAGTTCGGCAACAAACTGCTCAACGGCTTCATGAAATTCGCGACGACCAAGGCGGTCACTGCTCTGAAGGACGGCTTCGTGCTCACGATGCCGGCCACCTTGGTGGGTTCGCTGTTCCTGCTGCTCGCGAACCTGCCGTTCGAGGGCTACACGGACTTCATGAACCACCTGCTGACCGACAAGTGGAACATCGGCCTGAGCCAGGTGTCCGCCGGAACATTCAATATCTTGGCCGTCATCATCGCGGTCGGCATCGGCTACGCCTACGCGCGCAACGAGAAGGAAGACGGCATCTCCTCCGGTCTGCTAGCCTTGGTCGCCTTCTTCATCCTCTCGCCGTCCTCGGTGAGCATCGACCACAGCACCGTCGACGCAATCAAGGAGGGCACCACCGCCTCCGTGTCCGGCGCGATCTCCACCTCATGGACCGGCGGCAACGGCGTGATCACCGCCATCATCGTCGGCCTGCTGTCCGGCCTGGTGTTCGTCAAGTGCATGAAGCACAACCTCAAGATCAAACTGCCCGACTCCGTGCCTGAAGGCGTGTCCAACGCGTTCTCCGCCATGATCCCCGGCTTCTTCGTGGTGCTCGGCTCCGCCGTCATCTACCACCTGTGTCAGCTGTTCGGCGGCGTGAGCTTCACCGAGCTCATCTTCAAGATCCTGCAGACCCCGATGCAGAATCTCACCGACAACTGGGCCGGCGCGATCATCATCACCCTGCTCATCTCCATCCTCTTCTGGTGCGGCATCCACGGCCCGAACGTCGTCATGGGCATCATGGCCCCGCTGCTGACCGCCAACTCCGTGGCCAACCAGGCCCTCATGGATGCCGGCAAGGCCGTGACCACCGCCGACGGCGGCCACATCCTCACCCCGCAGATCGTCGACTGCTTCGTCAAGTTCGGCGGCACCGGCATCACCCTCGGCCTGCTCATCGCCGGCCTGATCGTGGCCAAGTCCAGCCAGATGAAGGAAATGTCGAAGCTGTCCGTCGTGCCCGGCCTGTTCAACATCAACGAGCCGGTCATCTTCGGCCTGCCGATCGTGTTCAACCCGTTCTTCCTGATCCCGTTCATCGTCGTCCCGCTAATCGCCATGATCATCACCTACGGCGCGATGTACATCGGCTTCCTGCCCCCGTTCGGTGCCGTCCAGGTGCCGTGGACCACCCCGGTGATCATCTCCGGCTTCCTGCTGGGCGGCTGGAAGGCAGCGCTCATCCAGCTCATCATCCTCGTGATCTCCGTGGTCGTCTACCTGCCGTTCGTCAAGAAGCAGGACCAGGCATGGGTCGCCGAACAGGCCGCCAACGACGCCGACATCGAGACGGCCGCCGCCGCGGCCAAGGCCTGAGACGCCGCATCGAACGGCCCGACTCTTCCGATCGGCAATGGTCGGATGACATGGGAGCCCGGTACGAGCAACCACCCTTGCCGGGCCCCCTCCTTATCAACACTTAAATAACACCCATAACAACCAACCGCCCCACGATCGGTATGGGGCCCACTGAAAGGAAAACACCATGAAGATCGTACTGTGCTGCAACGCCGGAATGTCCACCAGCATGCTGGTCAAGAAGATGCGCGTCGCCGCCGAGGCCAAGGGCATCGAGGCCGAAATCGACGCCTACCCGATTTCCGAGGTCGAGGAGAAGGCCGCGAACGCCGACGCCGTGCTGCTCGGACCGCAGGTACGCTACGAGCTCGACCACGTCAAGAAGCTGCTGCCCGGCAAGCCGGTCGAGGCCATCAACCCGCAGGACTACGGCATGGTGCGCGGCGACAAGGTGCTCGAACACGCCATCGCCATCGCCGACGCCAAGTAACCCGACACCAACAGACAGACAACCGACAACCAAACGAACGAACCAAGGGTGGTAACAATGGCAGAAGACAACAAGGACTTCGACTGGGAGACCCTCTGCTTCCAGATGATCACGGCCGCGGGAAGCGCCAAATCCGACTACATCGAGGCGTTGCAGGCGGCCAAGGCCGGCAAATACGACAAGGCCGACGAGCTCATCAAGAGCGGCGACCAGAGCTTCGCGACCGGCCACGACCTGCACACCAACCTCGTGCAGCGCGAGGCGTCCGGCGAGAAGATCGAGGTCAGCCTGCTCATGACGCACGTCGAGGACCAGATGATGGCCGCGGAGACCGTCAAACTGCTGGTCAACGAGCTCATCGCGCTGTACAAGAAGATCAACTGACCCACAGGACCTATCAGGAAAAGGAACACAACATGGGTTTCCCAAGCAACTTTCTGTGGGGCGGCGCAGTGGCCGCCCACCAGCTCGAAGGTGCGTGGAACGAAGACGGCAAGGGCGTATCCATCGCCGACGTGATGACCGCGGGCGCGCACGGCGTGCCCCGGCAGATCACCGATAGCGTCGAGACCGGCAAGATCTACCCGAACCACTGGGGCAACGACTACTACCACCGCTTCCGCGGCGACGACTCGCTGTTCCAGGAGATGGGCTTCAAATGCTTCCGCACCTCCATCGCCTGGTCGCGCATCTTCCCTAACGGCGAGGAGGACGAGCCCAACGAGGCGGGTCTGAGGTTCTACGACGACCTGTTCGACGACCTCAAGGCCAAGGGCATGGAACCGGTCGTGACGCTCTCCCACTTCGAGATGCCGTTGAACCTGAGCCTCAAATACGGAGGGTTCACCGACCGCAGGCTCATCGACCTGTTCGTCAAGTTCGCGCTCACCGTCATGGAACGCTACAAGACCAAGGTGAAGTACTGGCTGACCTTCAACGAGGTCAACAACCAGATGAACCTCGACAACCCGATCTTCGCCTACACCGACTCCGGCATCCGCTTCTCCGAGACGGACACGATCCACGAGCGCAAGCGCAAGGTCTGGCAGGCCGTGCACAACGAGTTCGTCGCCAGCGCCCTGGTCGTCAAGCGCGGCCATGAGATCAACCCCGACTTCCAGATCGGATGCATGCTGGCCATCGTGCCAATCTACCCGGCCACCTGCAACCCCGACGACGTGATGCGCGCCGAAGTCGCCATGCGCGACCGGCTCGTGTTCGGCGACGTGTACGTCAACGGCGAATACCCGAACTACGCGAGGAACATGTGGGCCCGCGAGGACATCGCCCCTCACATGGAGCCGGGAGACGAGACGGTCATCGCCGAAGGCACGGTCGACTTCATCTCCATCAGCTATTACATGTCGATGGCCCTGTCCGCCGACGACTCCACCCCCGGCGACTTCGACTCCGGCATCGCCGGCGTGGTGCGCAACACGTATATCCCCGCCACCAAATGGGGCTGGCAGATCGACCCCGTCGGCCTGCGCTACGCGCTGAGCGTCCTGTACGAACGCTACCGCAAGCCGATCTTCATCGTGGAGAACGGCTACGGCGCATACGACACCGTCAACCCGGATGGCACCATCGACGACGACGACCGCATCGACTACCTGCGCGCCCACATCGAACAGGTCGGCAAGGCCATCGACCTCGACGGCGTGGAGGTCATGGGCTACACCGTGTGGGGCTGCATCGACGTGGTCAGCTTCGGCACCGGCGAATTCAAGAAACGCTACGGGCTGATCTACGTCGACGCCGACGACGAAGGCCATGGCACCTTCGAACGCCGCCGCAAGAAATCCTTCGGCTGGTACCAGAAGGTCATCGCCACCAACGGCGAACAGCTGTAAACCACAGCACGTATACAAGGCGCTTCAAGCGCAACACATCAAACGCATAAAGGAATCATCATGTCTCAGGAATTCACGTTCACCGTATCCGACCCCGAGGGCATGCACGCCCGCCCCGCAGGCCTGCTGGTCGCCAAGGCCCAGGAATACCAGTCGAGCATCATCGTCACCCGCGACGGAAAATCCGTGGACGCCAAACGCATCTTCGGCGTCATGGGACTCGGCGTCAAGCAGGGCGACGAGGTCACCGTCAAGGTGCAGGGCAACGACGAGGTCAAGGCCGCCGCCGAATTCGAGCAGTTCCTCAAGGAGAACCTGTGATGAGAACGATACAAGGCGTTGGAGTCTCCGCCGGCATCGCCATCGGCGCGATCCGCGTGCTCGACACCGCCGACCACGCCGTGGAACGCCGCGTGGTCGACGACCCGAAGGCCGAGGTGGAACGCTTCCGTGCGGCCCGTGATACGGCCGTCAACCAGCTCAAGCAGCTCCGTGACAAGACAGCCGCCGAGTTCGGCGAAGGCAAGGCCGAACTGTTCGACACCCACCAGCTCATGCTCCAGGACCCGGACTACGTGGAAAGCATCGAGGACCTGATCACATCGAGCAAGGTGAACGCCGAGTTCGCGGTCAACAGCACCGCCGAACAGTTCGCCGCCATGTTCGCAGCAATGGACAACTCCTACATGCAGGCGCGCGCCGCCGACGTCAAGGACGTCTCCCGCCGCGTGATCAACGTACTCGAAGGCAAACGCGGCGGCGGAGCGCAGGACGGCGACGGCGACAGTCACATCATCCTCGCCGAGGACCTGGCCCCCAGCGAAACCGTGCAGCTCGACCGCGCCAAGGTGCTGGGCTTCGTGACCGCCAAGGGTTCCGCGAACTCGCACACCGCGATCCTGGCCCGCACGATGGGCCTGCCCGCCATCATCGGCATCGGCGACGCCTTCGACCCGGACGACGACGGCCACACCGCCGTGATCGACGGCACCAGCGGCTTGGCGTTCGTCGACCCGGACGAGGCCACGCTGGCCGAATACCAAGGCAAGAAGGCCAAGTACGAGGAACACCTGCGCCTGCTGCAGGAGCTCAAGGGCAAGCCCACCGAGACCAAGTCCGGCCAGCAGGTGCGCCTGTACGCCAACATCGGCCGCCCCTCGGACGTGACCGCCGTACTGGCCAACGACGCCGAGGGTATCGGCCTGTTCCGCAGCGAGTTCCTGTACCTGGAGAGCGAGGACTACCCGACCGAGGAATTCCAGTTCGAAGCCTACAAGGAAGTCGCGCAGAAGATGGGCGACCGTCTGGTCGTCATCCGCACGCTCGACATCGGCGCGGACAAGCAGGTCGGCTACTTCAACCTAGAGCACGAGGACAACCCCGCCCTCGGCTACCGCGCCATCCGCATCTGCCTGACCCGTCCGGAGATCTTCAAGGTGCAATTGCGCGCCCTGCTGCGCGCCTCCGTGTACGGCAACATCGCCATCATGCTGCCCATGATCACCTCGGTCCAGGAGGTGCGCGACGCCAAGAAGATCCTCGACGAGGTCAAGAGCGAGCTGCGCGGCGGGCACATCGACTTCAACGAACACATCCAGGTCGGCATCATGATCGAGACGCCCGCCTCGGTCATCATGGCCGACGAACTGGCCGCCGAAGTCGACTTCTTCTCCATCGGCACCAACGACCTGACCCAGTACACGCTGGCCTGCGACCGGCAGAACCCGAACCTCGGACGCTTCGCAGACCCGCACTCGCCCGCCGTGCTGCGCATGATCCGCATGGCCACCGAGGCCGCGCATCGCCATGACATCTGGTGCGGCATCTGCGGCGAGCTCGGCGCAGACCTGGAACTGACCGACACGTTCCTCGAAATCGGACTCGACGAACTGTCCGTCTCGCCCACCAGCGTCCTGCCCCTGCGCAACGCCATCCGCAACCACTGAGTGGCGGTTAGCTTTCAACAACTATTTCGACAGCAAGGAAAATCAGCCATGGAAACGCTCGGCATTGATATCGGCGGCACAAAGATCGCCGGAGGCATCTGCGACGAGGAAGGCAACATCCGCTGCCTGCAGCGTGTGCCCACACCGGAGGACGCCGCCGACATCAACGCCGTCGTGGCCGACATCTACCAACAGTGCAAAAAAGAGGGCGACATCAAGGCCATCGGTATTTCGGCCGCCGGCAACGTGGCATCCGACCGACGCACCGTCAGCTTCGCGGCGAACCTGCCGGCATGGAACCAGTACCCGCTCGCCGACGCCATCGAAGATCTGATCGGGAACGGGGTCAAGGTGGTTGTCGAGAACGACGCCAACGCCGCCGGATGGGGTGAATACCGCTTCGGCGCCGGCTGTGACTCCCGGGACATGATCATGATCACCGTGGGCACCGGTGTCGGCGGAGCCATCATCGTCGACGGCCATCTGGCCAGGGGCGCGTTCGGCATGGCCGGCGAGATCGGCCACATGGTCATGGTCCCCGATGGCGAGGCCTGCGGATGCGGCCTGTTCGGCTGCGCGGAGCAATACGCCTCCGGTTCGGCGTTGGAACGGTTCGCATGGTCGGCCGCCAGACGCCAACCCAACCAGTCACAGCACCTGCTCGAAACATGCGAATACGACCGCAGTAAACTTATAGGCCCCATGGTGCGTGACGCCGCCCAACAGGGGGACCCCACCGCCACCGAAGCGTTCGAACGCCTAGGCGACTGGCTCGGCCGGCTCATGGCCAATCTGTCCGCCGTACTGGATCCCGACACCTTCGTCATCGGCGGAGGTGTGGCTGAGGTCGGCAGCATGCTGCTCGGCCCCGCCAGCACCGCATTCAACCGATACCTACAGGCCAGCATGTACCGCCAGCACGCCAACATCCTGGAAGCCAAGGCCGGCGGCAAGGCAGGCATTATCGGAGCTGCCGATCTGGCGAGAGTCGACTAGATGACCAATACTCACGGGAACCGTTTTCGGCCGGTACTCTACGATAAGCGTGGAGTACCGGCCGTCTTCATATCCGCAGCCACGACGGTTGTTGTACTCGTGACCTGTATTGTCGGTGCTTGGCATTCCGCGACGCAAACGACCGCGCAACTGCAGTGCCTGCTGTGAAATATTGTCAGTCGCTTGCGCGACATCCGCCCAAATTTCATTCGAATGAATTTTGACATTCTGATTGCTTTGCGATAGGATGGCGGTATTCATGCGAATGTTTTAATTTCATGCGCATGAAATGCGTGTCATGGTGAGGCGGTGAAGCGTATCCACACATTGGAGTGTTTCAACGACGACGTGTTCGATGACTCGCAATGGAAAACAGGAAGTTCGAAGGAGAATGATGAAACAACGAAGGCGAATCGGCCTCGCATTGACGGGACTTACGGTCTCGATGACCATGCTGGTCCCAATGAATGCCGCGTCGGCGGCCGATACTGGCACCGTCATCCGCAACAGCGGAGTCCAGGTCACGATGTCCTCGACGGAACACTCGCAGGAGTCAGGCTGGTTCTGGAACCTGACGGATAAGAACGCATCCAAACCCAACTGGACAGTCAGCAACGCGGTATCGGCCAAGGACGCCATCGACCTGACCAACGTCACCGACACCACCGATGAGAACATCACCGACATCTCAGTGGATGACACGAAAACCTACCAGACCATCACTGGTATCGGTACCTCCGTGGATGGCTCCACTGTGGGCAACTGGTGGAAAATGAGTGAATCCAAACGCGCCGAATTCATCAGGACGCTGCTTGACCCGGTCAACGGCATGGGACTGACCTCGTTCCGCCTGACTATCGGAGCCGCCGACTTCACCGACAAAGACTTCTACACCTACTACGATGCCCCGAATGCCACATTGAACGGCGCGGAACCCAACTGGGACGGCGACGGTGTGACCGGATTCAGCATTCAGAAGGACCGCGACGAACACATCATCGACTTCGTGCATGCGCTCCAATCCGAAGCCAAGAACCTCGGCGTCGACATCAGCTTCTTCGCCTCACCGTGGAGCCCGCCAGGGTGGATGAAGACCCCGACCAGCTCCAGCGCATCCTATGCGGACAATAATCTGCTGCTCAAGGGAGGTGATTTCAACAGCGAACATATCGACGACTACGCCAAGTACCTGGTGCGCTACATCGAGGAATACCAGAAGGAAGGCATCCCAGTCTCCGCACTCACATTGCAGAACGAGCCCTTGCTGGAAATCGATTATCCGAGTTGCCATATGACCGGCACGCAGGAAGCCAAGCTCGCCACCGCCATCAAAAGACAGCTTGCGGCCAGCACCGTGTTGAATGATGCTGAGAAACAGGTTCAGGTCTGGGCGTTCGACCACAACTTCGACGGTGCCGACGCCTACGTAAGCGAAATGAAGCAAAGCCCCGAGGACTGGGCCAACGTGGACGGTATCGCCTTCCATCCTTACGGCGGCAACCCCAGCACGATGGGCGCACTCAGCCAAGCCAACCCGGACAAGTCCATCCACCTGACCGAACGCTCTTGGTGGGGCACCACCGGAGCGAACTGGATGATCGACTGGTTCCGCAACGGCTCTCAGAGCTACAACAGCTGGGTCTCCATGCTCGACAGCGAAGGCAAGACCCACCACTGGGTCGGCACTCCCGATCCCACCACCTTCGTGCAGAACGCGAAGAACCCCGATGACGTGGTCAACACGCCTGAAGTGAACCTCATCAGCCAGTTCAGCCGGTACATTCGTCCGGGCGACGTACGTGTGGACAGCACCGCCGGCTCCCCGGACACGCTCACCAATGTGGCGTTCAAGAACCCCAAGACCGGTGAGGTCTCCATGGTGGTCGTCAATCGAACCGACAAAGAACAGAAATTCAAGGTCGTCAACAATGGTGCACAGTTCGTGTCCAGCGTGCCAGCCAAGAACGTCGCCACCTACCGGTGGCAGCCCATCGACCAGACCAAAGTGAAGGACGTGACCGCCGCCCTGACCTTGGCCGACGCCACCCTCGACGGCGCCGGCACCAAAAATGACACCGCCATCACCGGGCTCGACAAAACCAGCACCGTGGAATACTTGGTGAACGTTCGCAGAGCCGGCACGTACAAGGTGACGTACGCCCTCTCCGCCGCGAGCGGTTCGACACGCAACACGCCAGTCACGCTGTCCTCCGGAGGCAACGAACTCGGCACGGCACACTACTCGTCCGACAACGCCGTCACCTCCACCGCCCAGACCACGGTGACACTCGGCAAAGGCATCCAGATCCTACGTGTGGCCTTCCCCGAAGGCGGCGTGAACTATGCCGGCATCGCCTTCACCAAGACACAGGACACCGTAGGCATTCCCGGACGACTCGACGCGACGAACTACACCGATCGTGACGGAGTACGCATCGCCGACGGCAAGGCTGTCGCGATAGCCGACGGCGATCATCTCGATTACGCAGTGAACGTGCAGAAGACCGGCACCTATGACGTCATGGTCAGCGGCACCGGCGCGAACGTTTCAGGGAACGATGCAGAAGCCGTCCCCGATGCGGGCGATGCCGGCGCGGACTCCAAGACCGAGACAGGCGGCGATTCCACCCGGCAAGAACCCGGTGACGGAACGCCTGATGAGGATTCATCGAAGAACGGCACGAACCAGAAAGACGGCAACGCCGCCAATCCCACCGAGCCGAACACGGGCGATGAGTCTGAAGAACCGTCGCGCGACAACGGCTCCACCGTTCACGAATCCGCATACGTCGCCACAACCACGGATATGGCCACCAAGCATGTACGTACCGTAGCCGACACCAACACGGCCGACGTGAGCCTGTACTCCGTGGACGGCAATGGCACAGAGACCAAGCTCGGCGACTACGCCTACGGAACAAAGGCCGCTGTCCAGCTCGCCAAGGGAACCGCCACCCTGCGCATCAAGCTCGACCACGCCGCGCAATCGTTCTCGGCGATGGTCATCGGCAACGCCATCACGGCCGAACGGGAGCAGCTGACCGAAGGATCGCTCACCGGCAAAAGCGTTACCCTTGCACTGGCCGACGGCCAATTCGTCCAGACGTTTGATCCCGCGAAATGGACGTTCGACGACGCGCCCCACGGCATCGCATACACCGTCGATCGCGTAAACGACACCACGGCGCGCGTCACCTTCACTACGGAATCGGACGTCGACTTCGATAGCGACATGACCGCCACGCTGAACGTGGATGCCAGCCAGTACTCCGGTACGGCAGGCACCGCAATCAGTGCGCCGGTCACGTTCACCGCAGTGAACGATCCCGAATCGCTCTCCGCAGGCGAGATCGGTTACCAGGCCAAATCCGTGGACGTGACCATCACGGGAGGCACCTTCAACGACCACGTCGCCGACGACGGTGTGGTCTCGCTCACCGGCGATATCGCCGCATACGCGACGCTGACAAAAGCCGAACGCAAAGACGCCCACACCATCACCCTGACCCTCGACTGGACCGGGAAAACGCTGTACGGCGGCACCTCCGGCAGCTTGACGGTCGCGGCGAACGGATACGACGACAGCGACGGCCAAGGCGCTTTGTCCGCCGACCTGACCTTCAACGGCACCAACGACATGCCCGCCGGCATCACGGTTGGCGATCAGGAGGTGACGCTTGGCGGCGAGAACGCCAGACCATATCGCGGCGTCGAATCGCTGAGCGACAACCAGAAAAAGGGCGACTATCAGGACTACTACCTGAACGTGACCGAGGAAGGCGACTACACCATCACCTTCGGCGTATGGGACAACGGCGCCGTACCGAACGCCATCAAACTCTCCGGCGGCACCGGTTTCGCCACCGACAACCTCGCCAGCATCTCGCTGCCGAACATGTACAACGGCACCGGCGAATACAAAACGGGCCTGCACCTCAAGGCGGGCGGACAGACGCTGCGCTTCGAGCTCAACGCCGAGGGCGCGAGCCTATGGAACATCCGCATCGCCAAAGCGAACGCAGTGAAGACGAACGCCGATTCCCCGGCTACACTGGCACCCTCAAATGTCATCAACGGTTCCACTGACAAGGCATGGGCCATCCAAGGCTCCAACCCGAGCAACATCGGATGGGGCGAGGCCGACTCCTATCAGGATTACCTGGTGGACGTCGCCAAGACCGGCACGTACGTCGTCACCCTCGACGCGGCCACCGGATCCGACGGCGCCGTTGCACACATACAAACAGTCGATGGCTCCACGGCGACCGATCTAACGCAGCTCAACGTGCCGAACACCGGCTGGGACAATTACAAGACGCAGACCGCCACCGTGCAGCTGACCCAGGGCGAACACCGCATCCGCGTGCTCACCAAGGGGACCAGTCTCAACTACCGCAGCCTGAAGCTCACCCTGTCCAAGGCGATAACGCCCATCGCCGTCGGTGGTGACACCGTCTCCCTGAACGAAGACAAGGCCTCCGACTCCAACGGCAGCCTCAGCAACAACCAGAAGAACGGCAACTATGCGGAATACACGCTGAACGTCGCCGAGGAAGGCGACTATACGCTGACCTACGGCTTTTGGGTGAACGCCAAAGCCGTGCCGAACGCGATCAGGATCTCCGGCTCCGGATTGGAATCGGTATCGGTGAGCTTGCCGAACACCTGGGATGTGGCGAACACCGGAGAAAGACGTACGCGGATCCGCCTCGCCGCAGGCGAGCAGACGCTGCGCGTGGCACTGACCGCCGATGACGCCAGCATCTGGGATCTGCGACTCACCAAAGTCCATGCCACGGACGTCGGCACTGCAACCGGAACCTCCGGCCAGGTGAGACTCGCCACCGATGCGATCATTGGCGGCTCCGACGACAAGGCCTGGGGTCTGCAAGGAACCGGCAACACGCGTAACGTCGGATGGGGCGAGGAAAATTCCTACCAAGAGTTCTCCATCAACGCCAAGCAGGGTGGAACCTACCAGTTCAGCCTCAACGCCGCCACCAACGACCAGAACGCATCGGCCGTGATTGAAGAGGTCGCAGCGGACGGCAAAAGCACCGAGCTGGCCGCGCTGGACGTACCCCAATACGGTTGGGACAGCTACGCCACCACCGCATTGAAGAAGGTCCCGCTCACCGAAGGCGAACATCTGCTCCGCATCGTGGCCAGGGGAGGCGCGGTCAACTACCGGTACGCCAATCTCACGCTCCAAAGCGCAGACCAACCCATGCCGCCGACAGTGGACAAGACCCAGCTCAACAAGCTGATCGAACAGGCCCAGAACCGTAAGCCCGCCGACGGCAAGCAGTTCACCGCCGAATCGAAGGCCGCGCTGGATGAAGCACTATCCAACGCGCTCAAAGTCTCCGCCGACGGCACGGCCGCCCAGCAGACCGTGGACGACGCGGCACGGGTATTGCAGTCCGCGCTCGACGGACTGAAGGAGGAGGACAAGCCCACCAAGCCGACCGTCGACAAGTCCGCGCTCGAAGCACTGGTCGAAAAGGCCGAATCGCTGAAGCCAGATGACGGCAAGCGTTTCACCGCCGCGTCAAAGACGAACCTCGATAAGGCCATCGCCGCCGCGAAGTCCATCCTTGACTCGGATAACGCCACAAAGGAACAGATCGAGGCGGCAAAATCCGCCCTCCAACAGGCCATCGACGGGCTGAAACAGGAAGTCATTCCGTCCAGCGGCAACGGTGCGTCCTCGGATCGCAAGACGAACACAGCGCTGAGCAAGACTGGCGCGGCCATCGGTGTCGCCTTGGCCGTCGCCCTCGCACTCGTTTGCGGTGACGTGACGCTTCTGCTCGCCAAGCGCGCCCGCAGCCGCCGTCGCTGATAGGGAAACGGGCGCCCGGAGACCTGTAAGAATACAGGTCTCCGGGCGTTCCCTTCAGCCGCGGCCATGAGCCGCATCCAACCTCAATATGAATATCCAAACGTTCTATGAATAAGGAACAAGGAACGACCATGCACAACCGTATTCGACGCCGCAATGCAGTGGCGACCACATTGCTTTCGATGGCGATCTCAGCATCACTGGTGTTTGCCGCAGTGCCGATGGCCTCGGCAAACGACGACGGAAACCCGCATCGGAAACCCGCATCTTCACATACGGAACCAGCCGCCACCATGGTGACCGCCCGGAACGATCGCGTCGCACGATTACTGGCCTCGATGTCCTTGGAAGATAAAGTCGGTCAGATGATGCAGCCGGACACCCGGCACATCACGCCGCAGCAGGCCGCTGAATACCATATCGGCTCCATACTGAGCGGCGGCGGTGCCGCCCCGGAATCAGGCAACAGCGCATCCGATTGGGCGAACCGCGCCGATTCCTACCAGCACGCCGTCATCAACGAGACCGGCATCCCGCTGCTGTACGGCGTGGACGCGGTACACGGCCACAACAACGTCGCCGACGCCACACTGTTCCCGCACAACGTCAACCTCGGCCAAACCGGAAACGCCGAACTCGTGAAGCAGATCGGAGCGATCACGGCAAGCGAGGTACGAGCCACCGGCTCCAACTGGGTATTCACGCCCACGCTGGGACTGCCCAAAAACGAACGATGGGGCCGCACCTATGAGGCATACGGCGAGAACGCAGATCTCTCGGCCAAACTCGGCGCCGCCTATATCGAAGGCTCGCAGGCGGGCGAAAGCGGCAGCGGGCTGGCCGGCTCGGACTCCGCCATCGCCACCGCGAAGCATTTCATCGGCGAGGGCATCACCAAAGACGGCGTCAACCAAGGTGACGTGCCTCTCGACTACAACAGCGAAGCATTCCGGAAGATTCTCGACAGCGAACTGCTGGTACCCTACCGGGCGGCCGTCCAGGACGCGAACGTGAGATCGGTGATGGTCTCCTATAACTCCATCGGCGGTGTAAAATGCCACGGCAACGCCGACCTGCTCACCAACGTGTTGAAACGAGGACTCGGATTCACCGGCATCGTCATAACCGACTACAACGGCATCGACCAGATCGAGGGCAACCTGAACTACGCCCAGAAAGTGGCGAAGGCCGTGAACGCCGGCGTAGACATGCTCATGGTGGACGAACACGAGGGAATCCAACCCAAGTGGATCGCGGCACGCCAGGCCGTCATCGACGGCGTGAACTCCGGGGATATCGCCATGGCGCGCGTCGATGATGCGGTGACCCGTATCCTCAACGTGAAGGATGAGATGGGTCTGCTGGAGAACCCACAGCTGGCCTACTCAAATAAGGAACTGCTAGCGCAATTCGGCGGCGAGGCACATCGCGCCGTGGCCCGCGAGGCCGTCGCGCAATCATTGACGCTACTCAAGAACAGGTCGACCGATGATGGCTCCACGTTGATGAACGACTTGCCGTCCATGAAGCGCATCGTCGTGGCGGGGTCGTCCGCCAACGACATCGGCATGCAGTCCGGTGGATGGACGATCACCTGGCAGGGGTCGGCTGGCGACATCACCAGCGGCACCACCATCTATGAGGGCCTCAAGACGGCCGGCAAAGAGAACGGACAAACCGTCGATCTCAAGGAAGACGGTTCATTCACCGGAAACTATGATGCGGCCATCGTCGTCGCCGGGGAGAGCCCATACGCGGAATACGCCGGCGACCGCACCGCGAATCAACTGACATTGCAGCAGAAGGATATCAATACGATCTCCAGCATCCGCAAAACGCATCCGAACCTGCCCATCGTCCTGATACTGACCACGGGCCGAGCACTGACCATCACCGACCAGCTCAAGCAGGTGGATGCGGTGGTCATGGCCGGGTTCCCCGGTTCCGAAGGAGAGGGCGTGGCCGATGTGCTGCTGTCCGCAGATCGGGACTTCAGCGGGCACCTGACGACTACCTGGCCGAAAGACGCCAACAACATCGCCAAGAAATATATCGATTCCAACGCGGTGCTGTTCCCGTACGGAACCGGGCTGGTCAAGAGCCAAGTGAACTAGTCCGCGAAGGAAACTGGTTGGAAGTGCCCGTGCCAAGTGGGCGGGCACTTCCGTGACATCTGGAATAGGAAGCGGGATTGTTTCTTATGCTCCGTCCTTGACCAATATGGGGAAGGCATGAGAGGATTCTGCCAGAGCCAAGGCTCTCTCCAGTTCAATCTTGGATTCTTCCAGCTTCGAAGTCTGCATGACGATTTCCAGAATGGCCTGTTGCAACACGTAAGCATCATGCTGATCGGGAAGGAAATCGAAAGCCAACAGATCAGCAATCCGCTCTCAGGTTCCGTTTCGATGACCCGGCCAAAGGCGTTCCATCGGATTTACGGTATCCGGGGATGAATTCGTTTCGGATAAAATCACCGAATGTAATCTGAAGCGCGGCTTCGGCTTTAGCCCGTTCGGTCGGATGAGCCCATTGCTTGATGCCCTTCTCATGCTTGATGACGAGCTCATGCTCCTCATCAAGTCATCGATATGCCTCCGCTTTGAATTCCGGTTTGAACTGACGTTGTACTTTCTTACTAGGGTCGATCGGGTTCTTATACCGGACCTGCCACGCATACAGTTGTCCGTCAGAATCCAGTCTTGCTATGACCGATCCCCATTTGCTCCGGGTCCGTCCCGCGCGGGTGGAGTTCCTCCTCCTTGTAGCTCTGACTGGCCGATTGGACCTAGGTCTATTGCACACCTCAGGAGTGCTTTTGCCCGTGTCGGCTTGTGCACCTAAAAGTGCGCCTACATGCTTTTCCATTACAAGCTCCTTCGGTGTTCCCACGTTGCTCTACTTCACGTACGTCTCTGCAAGACCAGGAATGATTTAGAGAAAAGAAAAAGCGGGGACCTCCCCGCCAGCACCACAGGAAAAGGTGACTACCTTACTGACGACTGGGTTTACGAATAATGATGGTCAGGAAACCGAATGGCAGGATGTTGCCGGTCAGTGTGAGTACATCTGTCTGGCTGCAAGTATGGAGCTTGGCGGTGTCTGTTGTCTGAAGCTCGATATGCTCGAATCCCTGCGGGGGCACTTCCATCGTCCGCCATCGTTCGTCATCATCCGGAAACAAACCGCCGAAACATACGGCGGCTAGGCTCGTTCCCCGTCCCGACCACAGCACACCCGTGAAGGAGAGGAACGTCATGCCGTCCAGCTGGAGCCACGTCGACAAGGACACCACGACCGGGCTGCCGATCATGCTCGCGCAGAACATCATCGTCGGCGCCGCGCTCACCGTCGGCGCGATCGCCTGCTCGGGCTTCTACCTCACGATGATCGGCAACGTCGCCTCGCTCGTGCCGTGGGCGCTCGTCGTCACGTTCGTCGCCGTCGCCTACACGTACGTCGTCGGCTTCGCGATCCTGTGGTGCGTCGAATCGTTCACCCTGCGCATGCGCGACAAGTTCAAGCCCATCGCCTACGGCGTCATCGGCGCGATCGGCTACGGCATCTGGGGCCTGTTCGTGATGACCTCGGTGATGAACTCGCTCGACCAGCCGCTCAACGGCGTCGTGCTCTCCAACGGGGACGTGGCCGCCGTCGCCGTCAACTACGCGGTGTTCGGCTTCGTCGCCACCATGCTCGGCCAGACGCACGGTCCGAAGCTCGCCGCCAGACACAAGGCCGCGATCGGCCTGCTCGTCGCGCAGATCGCGCTCGCCGCCCTCGGCCTCGTGTGCGCGGTGATGATGTTCTCCGCGCTCGGCAGGTAGCCGGTCGACAGCCCAGATAGTCAGACAGGATAGGCAGACAGGAGGAATTCCCATGTTCAGCGTCCTCGACATGTTCTCCATCGGCGTGGGCCCCAGCTCGTCGCACACCGTGGGGCCGATGTCCGCCGCGCACGCGTTCGTCGTCTCGATGCGCGACGACGGGCTCATCGAACGCACGGACCGGATCAAGGTCACCCTGTACGGCTCGCTCGCGCTCACCGGACTCGGCCACGGCACCGACCGCGCCGTCATGGCCGGACTCGAAGGCAACGTGCCCGCCACCGTCGACACGCAGCACATGCTGCGGATCCGCGAGACCTGCGCGCTCGACGACACGCTCAACCTCGCCGGGGAGAAGCGTATCGGATTCCACTACGACAAGGACATGGTCTTCGAGCAGTGGAAGCGCATGGCGGCGCATCCCAACGGCATGCGGTTCCAGGCGTTCGATGCGGCCGGCAGTCTCGTCGACGAGCAGGTCTGGTATTCGATCGGCGGCGGCTTCATCCGCCAAGGGCACCCGGACGACCTGATGATCGGCATCCACGAGCGGCCGCCGGAGGGCACCGCGTTCGCCGACGAGGACGAGTCCGCGTCCACCGACTTCGGCCCGGACGCGCCCTACCCGTTCTCCTCCTGCGCCGAACTCGTCGACCTGTGCCGCGAACACCATCTGAGCATCGCCGAACTCGTGTGGGCCAACGAGACCGCCACACGCTCCGGCGTGCAGGTGCGCACCGCCATCGACAACGTGTGGCGCGTCATGCGCGAATGCGTGAACCACGGCTGCTCGTCCACCGAGCCCGTGCTGCCCGGTGGCCTCGACGTGCCCCGCCGCGCGCCGAAGATGTACGCGCGTCTCGCCTCCAACGCCGACGTGCTGCGCCGTGACCGGCAGCGCCATGACGCCGTGCTCGAAAGCTCCGACGCCGCGTGGGTGGACCTGTTCGCGCTCGCCGTCTCCGAGGAGAACGCCGGGGGAGGGCGCATCGTGACCGCCCCCACCAACGGCTCGGCCGGCATCATCCCCGCCGTGCTCCACTATTACTGGCATTTCGTCGACGACGCGAACGAGCAGGGCGTCGTGACGTTCCTGCTCACCGCCGGCGCGATCGGCTACCTGTTCAAGCGCAACGCGTCGATCTCCGGCGCGGAGGTCGGTTGCCAGGGCGAGGTGGGTTCCGCCTGCTCGATGGCCGCCGCCGGACTCGCCGCCGTGATGGGCGGCACTCCCGAACAGGTGGAGAACGCGGCCGAGATCGGCATCGAGCATAATCTGGGACTGACCTGCGACCCGGTCGGCGGCCTCGTGCAGATTCCCTGCATCGAACGCAACGCGATGGCGGCGAACACGGCCATCAACGCGGTGCGCATGGCCATGCTCGGCGACGGTTCGCACATCGTGAGCCTCGACCAGGCGATCCGCACGATGAAGGAGACCGGCGAGGACATGATGGCCAAGTACAAGGAGACCTCGAAGGGCGGCCTCGCCGTCAACGTGGTCGAATGCTGAGACGGTCGAACGTCGACCGCCGAAGTGGGCGAATGCCGATTGCCGCGCGCCGGTGGTGCTAGTATGGTCGGCATTGTGTCCGATTGAGGATGATGTTCCGTATGCGGGCGTGCGTCGTGTGGGACGCGCGCCCCGTGAGATAGGAGGCAGCCCATGGCTGATATGCCCACCGTGCAGGCCGAGTTCGGCACCACGCCCGTCATCGAGTTCCCGACCGCCGAGGCGCCGGCCGGTCTCAAGGTCGTCGAGGTCGTGGAGGGCGACGGTCCGATTGTCCGCCGCGGCGACACCGTCACCGTGAACTACCACGGCGTCGTGTGGGGCAAGAGCGAGCCGTTCGACTCCAGCTTCAACCGCCACCAGCCGGCCAGCTTCGGCATCGGCGTCGGCCAGGTCATCAAGGGTTGGGACCAGACCGTGCCGGGCCACAACGTCGGCTCCCGTCTCATCGTCTCCATCCCGCCGGAGTACGGCTACGGTTCGCGCGGCGTCCCGCAGGCCGGCATCGGCGGCGGCGACACGCTCGTGTTCGTGATCGACATCATCTCCACGCGCTGAGTACGGCGGCAGCGGATTCTTCAGGAAGCGCCGGGGATGACCGGCGCTTTCGCATATCCACGACAGACATTCACAGCATCCCCGTGCGCGTGACGCGCGCCGGGGAGGATAAGGAAGCGACATGGCAGAAGACGACAAGGACATCCTGCTTACGCAGGAGGCGTACGACAAGATGAAGGAGGAGCTCGCCTGGCGTGAGGGCGAGTACCGTGACGAGATCCTCGCCAAGGTGTCCGCCGCGCGCGCGGAGGGCGATCTGAGCGAGAACGGCGGCTACCAGGCCGCCCGCGAGGCGCAGCGCGTCAACCAGGGCCGCATCGACGAGCTCACCGTCAAGCTGCGTCACGCGAAGATCCTCACCGCCCCGCCGGCCGGCAAGGTGGGCGACGGCTCCCTCGTCACGCTCGACATCATGGGCCGCGAGAAGGTGTTCGTGCTCGGCACGCGCGACCTGTCGATCGCCACCGACCACGACATCATCAGCCCCGAATCCCCGATCGGCGCCGCCATCAACGGCGCCTCCGCCGGCGACACAGTGAGCTACAAGGCGCCGAACGGCCGCGAGATCTCCGTGACCATCAAGGAGTCCAAGCCGCTCGTGTGAGCGTGATAGCGAAGGCCCTCGGATTCCCGGATCGAATCGATTGGGAATCCGAGGGCCTTCGTGTATCCGGCTGCCGTGTCCGGTGTCGCTCGGATCCGGGTCAGACCCACAACGCCACGATCACCATGTAGATGGCGACCATGTGGCAGGCGTACCCGGCGACGGTGCCGCAATGGAAGATCTCGTGGAAGCCGAACACGCGCGGCCACGGATCCGGCTTGCGCAGCGCGTAGACGATCGCGCCGAGGATGTAGCAGGCGCCGCCCGCGCACAGCAGGATCACGACCGCGGGACCCGCGTACGGCGACCGCCAGAACAGCGCCATGAACGCGAGTCCGTAGATGCCGAAGACGATGTAGACGATCGTGTACAGCCATCGCGGCGCGGAGATCCAGATCACGTGGATGATCATCGCCACGGCCGTGCACGTCCACATCGAGATGATGATGAAGTTGCGCCAGAACGGCTGGAGCGCGAACGAGACCGGCGTGTAGGTGCCGGCGATGAGCAGGAAGATGTTCACATGGTCGATGCGGCGCAGCACGTCGGTGACGTGCGGGCTCCAATCGCCCAGATGGTAGCAGGCGGAGTTCGTGAACAGCACGAGCGAGGCCGTCATGAACACGGCGCACGCCCATTTGAGGCCCGCCCCCTGCGCGAGGCAGATGAGCACGATGCCTGCGGCCAGCGACAGCGGCGAGGCGACCGCGTGGATCCAGCCGCGCATGGCCGGCTTCGGGCGTCCATGCACGTCGAGGCGGATCTTGCGTTCGACCTCGGCCGGCGCGATGCCCTCCAGCTTCAGCGCTTTGGCCTCGCCCTTGGCGATGACGTGCTTGGCCTTCGCCTCCGCTTTGAGCCGGATCTCCTGCGCCTTGAGCTCGGCCTTGCTGCGTGCCGCGTCGGCGCGCGCCTTCAACGCCTGCTCGCGGGCGTCGACGACCGCCTGCCGTTTCTCCCTGAGTTGTTCGTCCGTCAGCTTCCCCGTGTATGCCATGCCGCCTCCGGCCCCTTCATGATTGACGTATCCGGTACTTACGTTACCGTAACCTACGATAGCGTAGGTTACGGCGAAGTCAAGCCTTGCCGGGGCGGAAGGCCGGCGTCGCGAAGGACGCGGCGTTGCGTATGATGGGGGCCATGGCAGATTTCTCCCAGATACTCGCAACGCGGCCGGACCTCGACGACAGGGACAGGGAATGGCTGCACCAGCTCGTCGCCGACTGGCAGGTGATCGCCGACCTGAGCTTCGCCGACCTCCTGCTCATCATGCAGAACGGCGACGGCCGCTACGTCGTGGCCGAACAATGCCGTCCCTCCACCGTGATGACGCTGCGCACCGACGACGTCGTCGGCGACATCATGCCCGAGGCGATGACCGGCGAGCTCGATGCCGCCATGCAGTCGGCCGTCGTGTTCCGGTCCACCGTGCTGAGGACCGTCGGCAAGTCCACCGTGTGCAACGTGTACGCGCCCGTGCGCCACAACGGCAAGACGCTCGGCCTCGTCGTGCGCGAGACCAACATGGCGACGCGCGAATCCAACGGCCGCTACGAGTCCGAAAGCATCAACGCCGGCAAGCAGCTGTACGAGATGATCCCGCGCGGCCAGTTCCCGTACTCCGATTCGGTGATGAGCCAGCGCCATATGGCCCGTGTCGCCGACGGCTTCATCGTGCTCACGATGGACGGCATCGTCCGCTACGCCTCGCCGAACGCGATCAGCTGCTTCCGTCGCCTCGGCCTGCTCACCACCATGCAGGGCCATTACCTGAGCGAGCTCGGCGCCGACCTGCTGCGCGAACAGAACGAGCAGGTCGACGAGCAGCTGCCGCTCGTGCTCAGCGGCAAGGCCGCCGTCGACTCCGAGATCACCACGGACCGTTCCGCCGTGTCGGTGCGCTCGCTGCCCCTGTACGACATGAACGGCCGCACCGGCGGCATCGTCCTGTGCCGCGACGTCACCGAGCTGCGCCGCCGCGAACAGGAGCTGCAGACCAAGGACGCGGCGATCTCCGAGATCCACCACCGCGTGAAGAACAACCTGCAGGCCGTCTCCGCCCTGCTGCGCCTCCAGGCGCGCAAGACCAAGTCGGAGGAGGTCAAGAAGGAGCTCAAGGAGGCGCAGCGCCGCGTGCAGACCATCGCCATGGTGCACGAGGGCCTGAGCCAGACCGTCGACGAGGTCGTCGACTTCGACAAGGTGATCGCCAGCCTGCTCAAGATGGCCGTCGACGTCGCCACGATGCGCGACCAGCACATCGACATCGACTTCGTCGGCAAGTTCGGCATGATGCCCGCCCAGGACGCGACCCCGCTGTCGCTCGTGCTCACCGAGCTGATCACGAATTCCGTCGAGCATGGTTTCGAGGGGCGCAAGGAAGGCCACATCACCATCTCGGTGGGACGTTCCGGCTCGAACCTGAGCGTCATCGTCGAGGACGACGGCACCGGCATCGACACGGAGGCCCAGGGCGGCATGGCGCGTTCCTCCGGCTCGGGCCTGGGCACGCAGATCATCAACACGTTCGTGACGAACGACTTCGGCGGCACCGTGCGCTGGGAGCCGCGTCGCGACGGCGGCACCCGCGTGGTGCTCGACATGAAGCTGCGCGCCGCCCAGACCGAGTGACGTTCGGGCGACGGGCGACGGTCCGGACATATGACGAGGCCCGGCTCCCCACGGGAAGCCGGGCCTCATCATATGCAAGCGGAAAGCCGTGGTTCTCGTATGACGCGGGAACCACGGGGGAGATGCGAATCTCAGATCTGCATCTGCATGGCCTGCGAGCGGCGCAGACGCATCGCCTTGCGCTTGAGCTGGCGACGCTCGTCCTCGCTCAGGCCGCCCCAGACACCATAATCCTGGTTCGTGTCGAGCGCGCACTTGAGGCATGCGTCGATCACCTTGCAGGTGCGGCACACGGCCTTGGCCTCTTCGATCTGCTGGTATGCGGCACCCGTGTTGCCTACCGGGAAGAACAACTCCGGATCCTTGTCGCGGCACGCGGCCTTGGCGCGCCAATCGTAAGCACTGCTCATCGTCGTTACACTCCTGTCCGAGCCCTCTACATCCTGTCTTCATATACATAAGCACGTTCGCACGTCATTTTCAAGACTTTTCGCCAAAGAGATGAAGGAACGCGGCGCACGCCGGCGCGGCGGACCCGTCAGCCGCCGGCCAGCGCGCATTGCACCGGCGCGGCGCGTGCATGGTCGATGAGGACCGCGCGCCCGGGCAGCACCATGTCGTCATGGTCGAACGACGTCCACAGGTCGCCGGGAATGCCGTTCATCTGGTCGGTGGCGCGGTCGCCGGTGGGGAACACCACGCGGATCGCGCAATGCTCCGGGATGCGGATGTGCCGGCTGGTATCGGCCGCGAACACCACGGTGACATGGTGGTCCGTCAGCGCCCCGCGCAGCTCGGCGCACAGCGGGTCATCGCCGAACGGGTCGAACAGGGGGCCGGCGTCATCGACGAGCCAGACGAGCCGGGGACGGGCGGACCGGGGAAGGGCGGGGTCTGTCCCGCGGGCGTCCCCACGCAGCATCCGGCTGTGATGGCCGTCCCCGTCGCGCACGGTGAGGCGCACGGCCGGCGCGTCGGCTCCGGTGTCCGCGAGGAGACGAAGCCGGACCACGTCGAGCAGATTCGTCTTGCCGCGGCCATGTTGCCCGATCACGCCGATGTTGCCGCGGTCCAACGGCAGACGGGCGACGTGGAGCGACACGCCGTCGTCGCGCAGGGCGAACGGCACGCCGTCGTCGCCGGGGGACGCGGTGATCGCATCCACGCGTCGCGGCAGCGGCGCGGTGAAGAGCGCGGGCGGCGGGATCGAACCGTGCAGACGCGCGGCGGCGTCCACCGCGTCCACGATCCGCGGGATGTCCCGCGCGGCGGCGCAACGCCACGGGACGACCGTCTCGCCGTCGCTGCAGTACGCCACGCCGGGCAGCGACGGCGGGATGCGTGCGGCTTTCGTCGAGCCGATGATTTCCGTCGACTGCACGCCGTCGCGCACGCGCAGGCACAGTCCCAGCGACATGTTCGCCTTCATGTCGGCGGACACCTGTCCGGCCGGATGCTGCGTGCAGGCGATCACGTGCATGCCGAGCGCCCTGCCGAGCGAGGCGATGCGCACCAGCCGGTCCACCATGTCCGGCAGCTGGTCCTTCAGCGCGTGGAACTCATCCGCCACGATGACGATGCGGGGCGGCGCGTCGGTCCCCATGGATCCGACGTCCTGCGCGTGCGCGTCCGAGACGAGGCGTTCGCGGCGTCTGAGCTCCGCCTCGATGGCGTGCAGGGCGCGCGTGGCGTGCTTCAGGTCCAGGTCGCAGACGCTGCCGATGCAGTGGGGGAGCCGTTCCAGCTCCTTGAACGCCGTCCCTCCCTTGAAATCCAGGAACACGAACCGCAGGTCATCCGGCGTGTTGCGGCAGGCGAGCGCCAGACACCAGCTCTGCAGCAGCACCGACTTGCCCGAGCCTGTGGTGCCCGCCACCAGCGCGTGCGGCCCCTGCCGTTCCAGATCCAACCGGAACACACCGTCGGCGCATACGCCGACCGGCACGTCCAGCGTGCGCGGTTCCAGCCATCTCCGTGCGATCGTCCGCCAGGGCAGCGCGTCGTCGGACGGAAGCAGCGCGAGCAGGCCTTCCAGCGGCACCGGTTCGAGCAGGTCCAGCTCCGTGCCGTCGTCGATCGCCTCGCGCCGTGCGCGGTCGTCGGCGCCGATGCCCGACGGGTCGCGGTCCCGGTTCCGGTTCCGCGCGTGCTGGACGAGCAGCACGGCGACGCATCCGATGATCGACGGCGCCAGCATCAGTGCGAACATCCAGCGGCGCATGACCAGCAGCACGGCGAGCATGACGATCTGGGCGGCGAGCGGCGCCGCCGTCGCCACCATGGTCAGGCGCTCCTCGCGGCGCGCGGGATCGTCGGCCGCCCTGCCGCGCGATGGGGTTCTCCGTGTCATGCCCCCAGTGTCCGGGAGCGGGCGCGTCGCGTGCAACCTCCACGGGCAATGTGGATGGAGCCCCCGGAAATCTTCACAAATCCGGGGACGAGGGGCGGGGAGAGAGGTGGCAAGGGCGATTCGTCGTGCGGGAACTGTCAGCCGTTCTCCGCCTCCGCGAGGGTGCCGACCGTTCCGGCCTTGTGCGTGCCTCCCGCGAGTTCGGAGAACAGTTCGAGGTTCTTCGAGTCGTCCAGCAGGACCGATGATCCGACGCCGTCGACCTGATAGTCGGGGTCGGTCCAATAGACGCTGCCGGTCACGCCGTCGGAGCCCGTGGCCGCCTTGAACGTCAGCGCCATGTCGATCAGCGTGGCGGGGGAGGTCTTCGAATCGAAGGTCACCGCGGCGAGGCCCGCGTCCGCGACCTTCATCGCCTTGGCGGGATTGCCCAGCACCTCCTTGGAGGAGATCTTCGAGACGATCGCCGAGATCACCTGACGTTGGCGTTGGGCGCGTCCGAAGTCGCCGTTCGCGTCCGAGTAGCGCATGCGGGAGAACGCGAGCGCCGTCGTGCCGTCCGCCACATGACATCCGGCCTGCCAGTTCAGTCCGGAGTACGGATCCTGGACCGTCTCGTCGTAGCACAGGTTCACGCCGCCGGCCGCGTCGACCACGGTCGTGAGGCCTCCGAACTTGATCTTGGCGATGTGGTCGATCTTCTGCCCGGTGATCTGCTCGACGGTGCTCACGAGCGCCTGGTTGCCGCTGAGCTGCGCGACGGCGTTGATCTTCATGTAGGTGCCGTCCACCTGGGTGAGCGAGTCGCGCGGGATGGAGATGAGCGAGCTGGGTCCGTTCTTCGGTTTGATGAGCACCAGGATCGTGTCCGTGCGGAAGCCCGGCGTGTCGTCGGCGCTGCCGCCGGCGGTGCCGTCGCGCTCGTCGGAGCCGAGGATCAGCCATGTCGTCGCCGACGTGTTCGCGGCCGAGGTGAGCCACCCGTCCTCCTTGGCGAGGCGGGAGTCCACCCAATGCCATGCGCCGAATACGGAGAGGATGAGCGCGATGACGAGCGCGGCGAGCGCGCCGAGGACGATGTGCGGGGCGCGGTGGCGTCGGCGGCGCATGGTCCGCATGGCCCGTGCGGTCCCCGCGTGCTGCAGACCGTCGCGGTCTCCCGCGTCCCGTCTCATGGACGAGGGGCGATCCGTTCGTGCGGCGCGTGCCGCGCCCTCGCCCGGTCGGCGTGTGCCGGCGACACTGCTGGAACCCGTCGACCGGCGTGCGGCGCGTGTCGGCGCGGGGGAGAAGCTGCGCGGGGACTGCTCATGATCGTGGCCGGAGGCGGCGGCCGATGACGTCGATCGCGGCGCGGCCGTCGACCGCGGGACCCGTGACGGCGCGGCCGACGACCCGAGCGAGGACACGGACGCCGATGCGCTGGAACGCGGGGTGAACGAGGCGGGGGCCGGATACTGGGACTGCCGGGGCTGCGCATGACGCGCCTCGGCGCGCGACGGGACCGGCGTGAAGCTCGGCGGCGTGCCGCCGGACGAGGCCGGTGCGAACGACGCGGCCGGCGTGAACGAGGCGGCGGCCGGAGGCGTGAACGACGCGGGCTTGGCGGCGAATCCCGGGACGCCTTCGGCCGCCGGGCGGCGGCGGGCGGCGGCGGGGATGAAGCTCGGAGGAACCCCTTGGGAACGTGAGCCCTCGTCTTCCTGCGTCATGCCGCCTCCCCGTGCCTGATCGGATGATTGTTGTCTGAACCTATGACACTGTTACACATCGTGGCGCGGATGGGGGCCGGGCGTCTGGTATTTTCTCATTTCCGGCACATGCGAAAGGCCCCGCGACGCGCATCGCGCCGCGGGGCCTTTCGCCGGAACACGCCGGTTCCGGCGTGGACTACTGCTTGACGGGGCAGGCCACGTTGTTGAGGTAGGCCTCGGAGACGCCGATCACCTGGCCGCTGGCCGCGTCCTTGATGATGCCGGTCTCCGTGTCGATGACGCCGCCGGTGGCGGTGTCGATGTACTGGCCCGAGGCGTCCTGCTCGACGCCGTCGGCGACCTTCGTGTTGGCGGACTGGGTCTGCTCGGTGCCCTGCTGCTCGGTGCCCTGCTGGTCCGTGGAGCCCTGAGCGGCCGCGCCCTGGTCGGCGGACGATCCGTTGGACTGACCGGACTGGCCGGAGTCCGTGGAGGTCTCCGTGGTCTGGGAGACGAACGGCTCGCCGTTGCGCATCTTGGCCCACAGCGCGTCCGCGTCGTCGCCCCACACCACGCGGTTGGCGTCGGTCGGGGCCTCGACGACGGGCACGGTGCGCGTGTAGAAGTTGGAGACCTTGAGGTCCTTGAGGCTCATGGCGAGACCGGCGAGCGTCGTCGTGTTCGCCAGTCCCTTGGAGATGTTGAGGGACTTCAGCGCGGCCTTCGCGAGCTGGTAGAGCTGCCCGGACTGGGTGAGCATGTTCTTCTGCAGCGCCTGGTTGAGCAGCTGCTTGACGAGGTACTGCTGGCGGGTGGTGCGCTGCACGTCGGAGCCGTCGCCGGCGCCGTGGCGCATGCGGGCGTACTGGGTCGCGGCCAGTCCGTCGAGATGCTGCCAGCCCTTGTTCAGGTACGTGCCCGTGTAGTCGTCGGAGATGTCCGAGGGGATGCACAGGTCCACGCCGTCGACCGCGTCGATCATGCTCTTGAGGCCGTTGAAGTCGACGACGATGAAGTTCTGGATGTTGAGGCCGGTCAGCGAGTTCACCGCGTTCATCGTGCAGCTGGCCGCCGAGGCGAGGTCGCCGCCCTGGCTGTAGCCGGAGGCGAAGATCGAGTTGAACATCACGTTGTACTGGGCGCCCACCGTGCCGTTCGAGGTCTCGCAGCTCGGCACGTCGACGAGCGAGTCGCGTGGGATGGACACGAGATTGATGTACTTGCGGTCCGCCGAGATCTGCATGACCATCGTCGTGTCCGCGTTGTGCGTGCCGTCCAGGTCGCCGCCGGAGCCGCCGATGGCGCTGTTGCCGCCGTCGCGCGTGTCCTGACCCAGGATGAGGATCTCCAGCGACTTGCCGGCGTTCGGATCGACGACGGAGTTCGACGCGGAGTTCCCGTTCTGCGGGATCACGCCGACCGCCTGGTCGGCGATCGTGCCGTTGATGTCCAGCAGCGTCGCGCCGGCCGCGGTGCCCGCGAACACGAGCACCGCCACGACCACGCAGATCACGGTGTCGCGCAGCTTGTGCTGGATGCGGAACGCCACGCTATGACGGGGGGAGCGGTCTCCCCATCCGTTCACGTTGGGGATATCGTTGCCGGATCTCTTCGAGCCCACGGACGCAAACCTTCCTGTCGGAGACAAAAATCCTCTCGATTGTACGGCATGCGGACGAAAAGCATCCTGAAGACGGAGAGGGACGGGCGCCGTTCCGTTGGAAAACCAAGGGAACGGGCTTATACCACATCGGACGTCCGAACTGTGGCATTGACACGGCTCCACTTGACAAAAGCCAAACCGCATGTGTGTAATCTAGACACGAAGGAACAGGCTCGAATCAGGCAAGGGAGGTCATGCACATGTGGGGCATTGCCGAAGATTCCGCCGACGAGCCGCTGGAGGAGCTGTTATGGGGGTTGTTCTCCCCGGACGGCGATGTGTCATGGCAGCGCAAGGCGCTGTGCTCGCAGACCGATCCGGAGGCGTTCTTCCCGGAGAAGGGTGGGTCGACGCGCGACGCGAAACGCGTGTGCGCGCAGTGCGAAGTGCGCCGGCAGTGCCTCGAATGGGCCATCGAGCATGATGAGCGGTTCGGCATCTGGGGCGGCATGAGCGAGAGGGAACGCCGACGGTACAAGAAAACACGCAAGGAGCAGGCGTGACTGCAGACATCGAACAATTTCCCACCACGGGCGGCGTGCGCCGGATCCTGTCCGACGCATTGGCCGCCCGTCCGCGTTCACGGGCGCGCGGCGTCGAGACCGGCGTCGCCGCCGTCGTGACCGTCGAGGACGATCTGAGATTCCTTCCGGTCACGCTCGAATCGCTGCTCGGACAGACCGTGCTGCCCGGCGCGATCGTCGTGGCCGACTGCACCGGCGACACCGCGCAGCCGCTGCGCACCTCGTTCGACGTGACCGTGACGCCCACCGACCCGCTGCTGGGCCGTGAACCGCGCACCCTGTCGGTCGACGTGTGGCTGGTGCGCGCCCAAGGGGCCTCGTCCTTCGGCGCCGCGGTCGCCAAGGCCATGGACTACGCCGGCCTGGACGGCACGGCACGCGCCCTGTGGCTGCTGCACGACGACTCCCGTCCCGCCGACGCCCACTGTCTGGAACGCCTCGTCGAGGCGTGGCGCAATACGCCGGGCGCCTCCCTGCTCGGCGCGAAGCAGCTCGACTGGGAGGGCACGCGGCTGCATGGCGTGGGCGCCTACGCGACCGGCCACGTCGTCAACACGCTGGTCGTCGACGACGAACCCGACCAGGAGCAGTACGACGCCCGCGCCGACGTCTTCGCCGTGTCGCTGGCCGGCGCGCTCGTACCCATGGAGACCTATCGCGCGTTCGGCGGGACCGACCCGTGGTTCACCACCTACGCCGAGGGAACCGACCTATGCCGCAGGATCTGCCGTGGTGGCGGACGCGTGGTCGTCGTCCCCCGCGCGCGCATCGCCCATCGCCGAGCCCGCTTCGAAGGCGTGCGCACGCACGGCGGCGAAGGATTGGACCCGGAGGACGCGGTCAATCCGTCCATGCGCGTGATGACCGCATGGCGCCGCTACCGGTGCACGGACATCGCCATGCCCCGCTGGCCCCTCGTCTGGCTCGTCTCGCTCGTCGCCGCCATCGGGCTCGCACTGGCCCGTCTCGTCGCCAAGCAGCCCTATGAGGCATGGTGCGAGCTGTGCATGCCCTGGCGTGCGCTCGCATCCCTGCCCGGGGCGTTGCGGGCGCGCCGGGCGGTCGCACGTCAGACGAAGGTGGACCGGCGGCGACTGGCGCTGCTCACCGCCACGCGCGGCCAGCTCACGCAGTGGAGGGAACGTTCGCACGCCCTCGCCGACCAGCGCGGCACCGTGCTGCTGGGGCCGCTGGTGCGCGCGCATCTGCGCATGCGCGCCGTGCGCCGCTGGGGGCTCGCCGCCGCGATGGCCGCGGCCGCGTTCGTCGCGGTGCTCGCGCTCGACTGGTCATTGTTCCGCACGGCGCTGTCCGGCGGATCGCTCGTCTCGGCGCAATGGCTGCCCACCGGCGCCTCCCTCGCCCAGCTCGCATCGGCCGCCACCACGCAGTGGACGTGGGGCGTCGGCGTGGGCGTCGCCGCCCCACCGGCCCCGTGGCTGTGGGTGCTGCTGCTCGTCTCCCTCCTCACCGGCGGGCATGTGGCCGCCGCGACGGTCCTCATGTTCTTCCTCGCCGCGCCGTGCGCCGCATTGTCGTTCTGGGCGCTCGCCGGCGTATTCACCCGTTCCGACGCGGTGCGCGTCATCTCGGGATTGCTGTGGGTCTCCCTCGGCCTCGCCATGGGACTGTTCTCGACCGCCGACCTGCCGATGCTCACCGTGATGGTGTTCATGCCCGCGGCGTTCGCGTTCACGTTCCGCGCGGTGGGGCTCTACCATACCGAGGATCCGGTCCGTCCGCGCCCCTCGGTGCAGGCGTCCGCCGCCGCCTCGCTGTGCTACATGCCGGTCGTGGCCGCCGAGCCCCAGCTGCTGCTGCCCCTCGTCGTCACGTTCCTCGTCTTCCTCGTCTTCGTGCCCCGGCATCGCGCCATGCTGCTGCTCATGCCGCTGCCCGCCGCGCTGCTCGCGGCGCCGACGCTCGTCGCGTCCGTGCGTTACGCCTCCCGCGGCGAATGGCGTCAGCTGTTCGGCGACATGACCGTCCCCGTCGCGTCGGCCAACGGCCGTCCGGCGGCGCTCAACCTGACCGAGGTGGTCATCCGCGCGTTCGGATTCGACGAGACAGGCGGCTTCACGCAGTTCCTCATCTCCGGATTCGGCATCGCCACCCTGTGCATGCTGCTCGCCGTGACCGTGCTGGCCGTCGTCTCGCTGGTCCTGCCGTTCGCCCTGCGCGCCTCGCGCATGATGTGGGTGACGATCGTCGCGGGCGGCGCGCTGAGCCTCGGCTCGGCACGGGTCGCCATCGCGTTGGACGCCGACGGCGCCGTGGCCGGATCGGTGCTTCCCGGACTTCTGCTCGCCATGCTCGGCGCGCTGTCGTGCGTATGCCTGATGGCCGGCGGCGCCGTCCGCCGCTTCGTCGCCCTGCGCGCTCCGGGCGGCCGGTCGGATTCCGGCGCCGCCTCCGGACGCGCATGGCACCGGGCCGTGATCGCGGGACGTGTGCTGCTGTGTGTCGCATTGTCCGTGGGCGTGGTCGCCTGGACCGGATTCTCCACGGCCCGTCACGTCGAGGGGTCCGTCGCCGTCTCGGGCTCCGGATTGCCGATGGTGGCGACGGACATGCTCGAAGGCCAGCCCGGCCAACGCATCCTCGCCCTCGAGGCCGACTCCCGTTCCAACGTCTCCTACGCGGTCATGGACACCTCGGTGGGCGATCTCGTCGATTCCTCGCCCGCATGGCGTGCCCGCCAGGCCGCCGGCCAGACGGACGACGCCGATGGGCGCATCGGCGAGCTGTCCGCGAGGCTCCTGTCGAACAGCGACGACGCGGCCATCTCCGCGCTCGTGGGTCTCGGGTTCGGCGGCGTGTTCGTCGTCTCCGGACAATCCGGATCCGACCAGCTCGCCACGAACATCACCGCGTCCGACGGCACCCAGTCCGTCGTGACCTCCGACTCGGGCACCTACTATCGTCTGACCGCGGCCGAGGGCACCGGCGTCGGCGTCGACGCCACGCGTGAACGCGCCATGGCGCACAGTCCGTGGCGCTACGTCTGGCTGGTCCTGCTGGGCGTGACATGCCTGCTGTACGTGCTCGTCGCCGCGCCACGGCGACGGCGCGGGCAGCCGGTCGACGAGGACGGACGCGCCGAACGCGAAGAGGAGGGCGAAACCGCATGAACAGGCAGGGAACACCGATGCGCGTGCTGCGCGTCATCGTGGCGGTCGTCACCAGCGTGCTGCTCATCGCGGCGTTCGCCGTGCTGGCCGTCGTCAGAATGCCCGACGTGATGGTGGATTCCGCCTCGGGTACGCTCGGATCGTCGCACCGCATCGTCCAGGAGCGTCTTCAGGCGTATTGCCCGGCCCGCATGGAACTGCCCGACTCCACCGATTGGGGGGACAGCGAGTACCGTGCATCCGCCGGCGACATGACGACCTCCACCGCGCTCGCCGCGTTCGGCTCCGTGTACGCCTCCACGTCCACGCCGCTCGACCTGACCGGCGACGCGAAGACCGTCTCGCTCAAGGCTCCGGACAAGCCGGTCAGCCGTGACGCGATGGTGTCGAGGGACGACGGCGGCTACTCCCGCCTGCTCGACACGAACCTGCTCAAGGCCGGCGACGGTTCCGGCCACGCCGGCGTCACCGTGTCGCACGCCGCGGACGGCGACCTGCGCGGCATCTCCGCCGCCACCTGCGTCACCCCAGCGATGAGCCAGTCGTTCCTGCTCACATCCACGGCCACCGGCACGCGGCAGCAGCTCGTGCTCGCCAATCCCTCGTCCAAGGCGACCACCGTGTCCATCACGGTGGTGGGCAGCAAGGCCTCGGGACGGCTCGGCCTGTCCACGGCGGGCAGCGCCACCGTCGCCGCCGAGGGGGAGACCGTCGTCGACCTGTCGGCGGCCGCTTCCGGACAGGACGGCGTCTACGTCACCGTGGACAGCGGCGCCACGCCGGTGGGCGCCGTCGTGCGCACCACGGCGAGCAGCGGATTGACGCCGAAGGGCTCCGATTTCGCGATGCCCGCCGCGGACGCCACGGCCACGAGCGTGATTCCCGGCGTGGCCGAGGGCGACCGCGTGAGCCTCTACCTGTACGGCAAGAGCGCCGGCGAGGTCTCCCTTTCCTGGGCCACCGAGAACGGTGCGAAGGACATCCGCAAGGAGCAGGTGAAGGCGGACCGCGTCGCCGTCATCGATCTGGGCAAGGCGCCCAAGGGCGCGCGCGGAATCGTCGTCTCCGGCGGCGGGAAGGCCTTCGTCGCCTCGGCCAAGGCCACGAGATCCGGCTCCGACGGACAGGAGGACTTCGCGTTGCTCCAGGCCTCGGCCCCCGCAGTCTCCTCCGGCATGGCGATCGCGGACGGCGTCGATACGACGCTCACGTTCGTCAACGCCGGCGACGATGACGCCACCGTCAAGCTCACGTTCATGGACGACACCGGCAAGGCCGGCGACGAACGCGAGGTGACCGTCAAGGCGCATGACGCGACCACCGTGAAAGGGGAGGGCGTCGCCGCCATCGTCTCGGACGAGGCCAAGGCCGTCTCGTGGGGCGCGCGCATCGGCGGCGGCGGACTCGACTCCGACAAGACCGCCGGGCTGTCGGTGGTCGCGCCCACCACGCTCGCGGTGCGCGAGGAGCTCGTCAGGGCGACGCCCGACGCGTCGATCGTGCGCTGAACCGTGCGGCCGCCGGGCTCACCACTCGAAATCCGGGTCGAGCTCCTCGGGGCGGCGGCCGTACAGTTCGCCCAGACGGATGACGAGCTCGTCGCGGATCGCCCACTGGAGCTCCTCGCGGCCCCGCGTATGCGACTGCAACGGCATGCGGTACAGCACGATGCGCGCGGGCATGCCGTGGTCGGCGGGGAACAGGCGGGAGTTGATGCTCGGCTCCGACTCCCACGGCGCCGGATCGGAGGGCGGCACGTCCTCCACCGCGAACTGCACCGGCTTGACCAGCTGCGGCCACGCCTCGGCCAGACGGCGGATATGCGCGGCCACCAGATCGTCGAACATGCCCGAACGGGTGCGATACCGTGGCAGACGTGTGCCGAACATCGGCGTGCGGACGCCGCGGCCGTGACGATTGCGGTATACTCGTTCATTCCAAGGGGCTTCAAGCATGGCACCCACTGTAGGCCATGCCGGCGGCAACCGCGATGGGGCGGCCTCCGACGTGGGATACTGGACATACGACGGCTGCGCGCAGCGGACAGGAGGCGACGATGATCAGGCCATGGGACGAATGGGACCTCGACGTGCTTTGCGCGCGTGTGCGGCTGATCGGATTCGATCTGGACAACACGCTCGCCAATTCGAGGAAACCCATGAAGCCGGCCATGGCCCATCGGTTCAGCGAGCTCACGCGGCGCATCGACGTCGCCGTCATCACCGGCGGCCGCTATGAGCTCGTCGTCAGCCAGATCCTCGACGTGCTCGAACCGCAGGCGGATCTGCGGCGGCTCCATCTCATGCCCACCTCCGGCACCTGCTATCGGCGCTGGGAAGGCGGCGGCTGGAAGCAGGTGTTCAGCCACGACCTCGATGCGGACCAGCGCGCCCGCGCCCGCGCGAGCCTGGAACGCCGCGCGCGCGAGCAGGGCGTCTGGTTCGAGACGGTGTGGGGCGAACGCATCGAGGACCGCGGCTCCCAGATCACCCTGTCCGTGCTCGGCCAGCAGGCGCCGCTGGAGGCCAAGCAGGCGTTCGATCCGACCAACGAGGTGAAGGCGCGTCTCGCCGCGGCCGTCGCCGCCGACCTGCCCGATCTCAAGGTCCACGCGGGCGGCTACACGAGCATCGACGTGGCCGACCGGGGCATCGACAAGGCGTTCGCGGTGCGCGAGCTCGCCCGCCATCTCGGCGTCGAGGTGGACCGGATCGCGTTCGTCGGCGACCGCATGGAGCCCGGCGGCAACGACTATCCGGCGGTGCAGGCCGGGGCGATGGGCATCGCCGTCTCCAGCCCGGCCGACACCGTCGAACTCATCGACGGCCTGCTGGAGCGCCTGCCGATGCCCGCCGCGGGACGGTAGGAGGCGTATCATGCGCGCCGGCACCGTGGCCTCGGACATGATGGGCCTGCTGCTGCCGCGCGGCTGTGCGGGATGCGACATGCCCGACGAGGTGCTGTGCCCCGCATGCCGGACCCTGTTCTCGCAGGTGGTGATCGTGCCGTCGGAGGCGACGCACGTGCCGGCATACGCGTGTTCGGTGTACGAGGGGGCGGCGAGACGCGCCGTGCTGGCATGGAAGGATCATGGCGACGAGGAGTGCGATCGTCCGTTCTCCCAGGCGTTGTGCACGCTCGCCTCGCGCGTCCCGGACGCGATCGGCATCACGACGTCCGACGGCACGGCGGCGAGCGACATGGTGACGAGAGGCGTGGACGCCGGTCATGGCGATGACGACGGGCTGCTCATCGTGCCGGCACCGTCATCGGCGCGTTCGGCGAGGCGCCGCGGCAGGCGGCATATGATGCCGCCCGCGCGCGCACTCGCCTCATGGTGCCGTGCGCGGGGCGTCCGTGCGCACGCCGGCAACGTGCTGACGTCGCGCGTCACGGGAGGCAAGTCGGTGGAGACGAAGGGCAGGAGCGGACGCGCGGCGAGGGTGGGCGGTTCCGTCATCACGGTGCCGCGGCCCCGGCGCGTCGACGGGCGGCGCGTGGTCCTCGTCGACGACATCGTCACCACCGGCGCGACGATGCGCGCCTGCGTGGCCGCGCTGGAGGCGGCGGGCGCGCAGGTCGTCGCCTGTCTCGCCCTGACCGCTACGCCACGGTATGATGCTTCGGCAACGTGATCTCGAAGTCGGCGCCGCGCATGTCGTCGACGACGCGCACGTCGCCGCCGTGCAGCTGCGCCGCCCAGCGCGCGATCGACAGGCCGAGTCCGGTGCCGCCCGATTCGGTGCCCGGACCGGACTTGCCTTTGACGAAGCGGCGGAAGATGTCCGAACGGGCCTCGGGGGCGATCTGCGAGCCGAAGTTCACGACGTTCGTCACCACGGTGTCGTGCGTCTCGTCCTCATGCACTTCGACGAGCACGCTCGTCCCGTCGGGGGAGTGCTTCAACGCGTTGCCGATGATGTTGGTGAACAATTGGCGCAGACGGTCCTGGTCGCCCTCCATCATGATGCCCTCGGCGGCCTGCATGCGGATGTCGTGCGCATGGCCGCCGTCGGCGATCTCCAACGGTTCGATCGTGTCGTCGAGGAATTCGCGGAAATCGAAGCGTTCGATCTCGAGGCTCGCGGCGCCGGCCTCCATGCGGCTCAGGTCGAGCAGGAACGCGATGAGATTGCTCAGCCGCTGCGTCTGGTCGAGGATGCCCTCCAGATTCGCGGGCGTCGGTTCGGTGACGCCGTCGGCCATGTTCTCCACCTGCGCCTGCAGTGCGGAGACGGGCGTGCGCAGCTCGTGGCTGACGTTGGCGATCATGTCGCGGCGCATCTGGTCGGCGTGCTGGAGCTCCGCGGCCATCTCGTTGAACGAACGCGCGAGCTGCCCGACCTCGTCGTGGCTGGACTCGTCCATCGGCACGCGCACCGTGTAGTCGCCGTCGGCCATCGCCTCGGCGGCGTCGCGCAGCTGGCGCAGACGCGCGGTGAGACCGCGTGAGAAGAAATACGTGATGCCGAGCGCCACCACGAGGGTGAACGGCATGGCGAGCCAGCCGCTCCAGCCGAATTTGAGCAGGAACCAGCACATCGTGAACGCGATCGCCGTGGCGAAGACGAGCAGCGCGCACAATTCGAGCTTGAGCGAGGAGAATACGCCGAGCGGGCGCATGCGTTCACGGCATGCGCCCGCCCGGCGGGAGTCGATGGACTTGGTCATCGGCGTCATCGGTCGTCCCATGTTCCGGTCGTCTCCGGCTCACTCGCCCGATGGGGGCTCGAACGCGTATCCGACGCCGTGCACCGTGCGGATCATGTCCGGTCCCAGCTTGTGGCGCAGCGCCTTCACATGGCTGTCGACCGTGCGGGTGCCGGACGCGTCCACCCAGTCCCACACCTCCTCGAGCAGCTTCTCGCGGGTGAGCACGGACTTGGGTTTGCGCGCCAGCGTGGCGAGCAGATCGAACTCGGTGGGGGTGAGGTGTACGTACTCGCCGTTCACGCTCACCGTGCGCTGCGCCGGGTCGATGACCAGTGTGCCGAAGTCGAGGATCTTCTCGTTCTCGGCGTTCTTGGCGATGACCTTCGCGCGCTCGACGCGGCGCAGCAGCGCCTTGCAGCGGGCGATGAGCTCGCGCATCGAGAACGGCTTGGTCATGTAGTCGTCGGCTCCCGCCCCCAGACCGATCACCTTGTCCGCCTCGTCGTCGCGGGCGGTGAGGATGAGCACCGGCACCGGACGGGCGGCCACGATGCGTTTCGTCGCCTCGAGGCCGTCCATCACCGGCAGCATGATGTCCATGATCACCAGATCCGGCTTCAACTGCGTGGCCGCCTGCACGGCGCTGGCGCCGTCGCCGGCCACACGCGCCGTCCACCCCTCGGCGGTGATGCGCTGCGCGATGGCCGTGGCCAGCGTCGGTTCGTCCTCCACGACCAGCACCGTGCGCGGTGTGGTCTGTTGGCGTGCCGTGGTATTGAGCATGGTTGTTCTTGCCGCCTTTCAGCCGGTAGGTAGGGGGTGTTCGCCTTTCGTCACTCTTCCGGCTTCAAGAATACAGCGCCGAGCGCCGGAATGGTGAGTTTCGCCGAGGCCGGACGCGAATGGTATTCGCCGGCGTCCGCCTCGAACGTGCCGTTCTTGATGTCGGAGCCGCCGTACTTCTTGGCGTCGGTGGTGAACACCTCGGTCCACTTGCCCTCCTTCGGCAGCGGCACCTGGTAGTCGGACCACGCCTCGCCGGAGAAGTTCACGACCACGACGACGGTCTCACCCTTGGAGCCGATGCGCATGAAGCTCAGCGTGTTGTGGTCGGCGTCGTCGCTGGTGAGCCACTGGAAGCCGTCGGGCGTGAAGTCCTGGCTCCAGATGGCCGGCGTCTCCTTGTACAGCTTGTTGAGGTCGGCGACCATGGACTGCACCTCGCGGTGGTCCTCCCAGTCGAGGCACGCCCAGTCGATCGAGTTGTTGTGGTCCCACTCGCCCCACTGCGCGAGCTCGTTGCCCATGAACGTGAGCTTCTTGCCCGGATGCGCCCACTGGTAGGCGAACAGGGCGCGCACGCCGGCGTACTTCTGCCAGCCGTCGCCCGGCATCTTGCCGTACAGGGAACCCTTGCCGTACACGACCTCGTCGTGGCTCAGCGGCAGCACGTAGTGTTCCGAGTAGGCGTACACCATCGAGAAGGTGATCTCGTTGTGGTGCCACTTGCGGTTGATGGGCTCCTCGTGCAGGTACTCGAGCGTGTCGTGCATCCAGCCCATGTTCCACTTGAGACCGAAGCCGACGCCGCCCTGGTCGGTGGGGGCGGTGATGCCCGCGTACGCGGTGGACTCCTCGGCGATCATCATGATGCCCGGGTTGTTCTTGTACGCGGTGGCGTTCGCCTCCTTGAGGAAGTCGATGGCCTCGAGGTTCTCGCGGCCGCCGTAGATGTTCGGATGCCACTGGCCGGTCTCGCGGCTGTAGTCGAGGTACAGCATCGAGCTGACCGCGTCGACGCGCAGGCCGTCGATGTGGTATTCGCCGAGCCAGAAGCAGGCGTTGGCGACGAGGAAGTTGCGCACCTCGTGACGGCCGAAGTTGAAGATGTACGTGCCCCAGTCCGGGTGCTCGCCGCGGGTCGGGTCCGGGTCCTCGTACAGCGGCGTGCCGTCGAAGCGGCCGAGCGCGAACGCGTCCTTCGGGAAGTGCGCGGGCACCCAGTCCATGATCACGCCGATGCCGGCCTCGTGCAGACGGTCGACGAGGTACTTGAAGTCGTCCGGGCCGCCGAGACGGGAGTCGACCGCGTAGTAGCCGGTGACCTGGTAGCCCCAGGAGCCGGTGAACGGGTATTCGGCGAGCGGCATGAACTCGACGTGGGTGAAGCCCATCTTCTCGATGTACGGCACGAGCTTGTCGGCCAGCTCGCGGTAGCTGTTCACGTCCTTGCGCCAGCTCAGCGCGTTCATCTCGTAGATGGCGACCGGCCTGTCCATCGGGTTGGTCTTGGCGCGCTTCTCCATCCACTCGTCGTCCTGCCACTCGTGCGTCGACTCGACGACGACGGAGGCGTTCGCCGGCGGCACCTCGTGGGAGCGCTCCATCGGGTCGGCCTTGTCGACCCACTCGTAGTTGGCGTTGAGAATCTGGTACTTGTACACCTCGCCCGCGCCGATGCCGGGGATGAAGATCTCCCACACGCCGGAGGAGCCGAGCGCACGCATCGCGTGGCGGCGACCGTCCCACGAGTTGAAGTTGCCGATGACGCGCACGGCGTGCGCGTTCGGCGCCCACACGGCGAAGGAGACGCCGGTCACGTCGCCCATCGGGTCGGAGTAGCGGCGCACGTGCGCGCCCAGCGCCTCCCACAGGCGTTCATGGCGGCCCTCGCCGAACAGGTAGGTGTCCATCTCGCCGACGGTGGGCAGGTAGCGGTACGGGTCGTCCTCGACGAACGGCTCGCCGCCCTCGTAGGAGACCTTCACGCGGTAGTCGGGCACGCTGTAGCCGTGCTCGGTCCTGGCGGAGGGCACGACGGCGATGAACACGCCGTTGTATTCATGCTCGGCCGGGTATTCGCCGTCCTGCGTGACGATGGCGACGGTCTTCGCCATCGGGCGCAGCACGCGGATCGTGGTCTGGTCGGCATGCGGGTAGTTCGCCATGTGCGCGCCGAGGATGGCGTGCGGGTTGTAGAACTCGGCGTTGCTGACTTTGTCGAGGTCACCCTGGTTGACGGGAACGGCGACGGTATCTTCATTGATGTTCGTGTTTGTAGCCATGCCCATAGTGTACGGCTACAAACGTTATCATCGCGGCTTTGGCGCGTCGCGCGAGCCGCGGTCGGCGACCTGCCGGCGTGTCCGGGGGTGATGGCATACTTTTTCAGGTTTTTTGTGGGTCTGCTTTCAGCGGAGGTTTCATGGGTTACAAGGTCGGCGATATGGTCGTCTATCCGCGCCACGGCGCGGCGAGGGTCGAGGCGGTCACCGAGCGGACCGTGAGGGGGGTCACCCGCGAGTACCTGCAGCTGTCGGTGCTGTCCTCCGACGGCCTGGTGATCAACGTCCCGGTCGACAATGCGAAGAAGGTCGGCGTGCGCGACATCGTCGACGCGAACGAGGTGGCGAAGGTGTTCGAGATCCTGCGCACCCCGATCGTCGAGAAGGAGATGAACTGGTCGCGGCGCTACAAGCTGAACGTCGAGAAGATCGCGACCGGCGACGTCAACAAGATCGCCGAGGTCGTGCGCGACCTCGCCCAGCGCGACGTCGACGAGCACGGACTGTCCGCCGGCGAGAAGCGCATGCTCACCAAGGCGCGTTCCATCCTCACCTCGGAAATCGCCCTGTCCGAGAAGATCGACGAGGAGGAGGCGCAGCGCCTGCTCGATGTGAACCTCGGCTACAGCGAGCCGAAGCCCGGTGATGAGAAGCATCACACCGAGGCGCCCGAGGAGGCCGCCTCCGACACGATGGCGCGTCTCGACGCCGAGAAGAAGAAGAGCCGCAAGCGCTGAGCCGCGGCTTGACGCGATTCGACGATCGACATCCGCAAGGCCCCCGCCAATGGGGGCCTTCGCATATCGGGAGGAGCACTATGCGTATAGGACAGGGATTCGACGCCCATCGTTTCGCCTCCGAAGACGACTCCCGCGAATTGTGGCTCGCGGGGCTTCGCTGGGACGGCGAGGGCAGCGGCATCGAGGGCGACTCCGATGGTGACGTGGCCGTGCACGCGTTGATCGACGCGTTGCTGGCGGCCGCCGGACTGGGTGACATCGGCGCGCTGTTCGGCGTCGGCGCGGAGGCGCACGGCGCCGGCATGCACGGCGCGGACATGCTGCGCGAGACCGTCGCGTATCTTCGGGAACGCGGCTTCGCGCCGACGTCGGCATCGGTCGCCATCATCGGCAACCGGCCGAAGATCGGGCGTCGCCGTGATGAGGCCGCCGCCGCGCTTGCCGAGGCCGTGGGATGCCCGGTGTCCGTCACCGCCACCACCACCGACCATATGGGCTTCACCGGCCGCGGCGAAGGCCTCGCCGCCA
This sequence comes from Bifidobacterium sp. LH_424, assembly GCF_056356895.1. Classification (NCBI taxonomy): domain Bacteria; kingdom Bacillati; phylum Actinomycetota; class Actinomycetes; order Bifidobacteriales; family Bifidobacteriaceae; genus Bifidobacterium; species Bifidobacterium sp. LH_424. The sequence continues at coordinate 61,084 of NZ_JBKEVC010000003.1, read as the reverse complement.
TCGCCACGGCCCTGGTCGGGGAGACCGGACGCTGATTCCGTTCGCGGCTCTGTTCGCCGGCTCCGAGGAGAAGCGCCGGCGCGTCGCCGAGATGCCGTCGCGAATGACATCGTCGCCGAGACGCCTTCTCGGGCTGCCGTCGCACCATCGGCCCATCGCCGAGGTGTTGCCGGCCCATCGTCGAGGCGCTGCCAGACTGCCGCCGAGGTGTTGCCAGACCATCACCCATCACCGAGCCATCACCGGATTGCCGCCGAGGTATTGTCAGATGATTGCCGAAGCATTGCCGTGCTGCCGTCGTATCGTCGTACCGTCGTCGAAGTGACACCGGATTCCGATGAGACGTCCCGTCGCGATATCCGTTTCCCCTCTCCCGGCGCAACTATTCCCGGGAATCGTCCCTTTTGTCCGGGATTTCTTGCACTGACCATATCTCAGCGCAAGAAATCCCGGATGATGCGCCTCGTTTCCGGGAAACCTTGCGCTGGGGAGCGGCTCAGCGCAACCATTCCCGGATGATGCGGTCATTATCCGGGAATCCTTGCGCTGCCCTTGGTCTCCGTACAAGGGATTCCGGGCGGGATGATTTTCGGATCGGTTCCGGTGGATGATACGTCAACGGATTTTCGGTACGCCGGCATCGGTGAGTTTGGCATCCAGCCTCGCGGAGTTCTTCACATCCTCGAAGAACAGATGCACGATGGCGGTGATTCCCTGCTCTCGGAGAGAGCTTTCCCGCCGGCGCTCGTAATCCAGCTTCGCCTGTAGACTCGCGCGATTCGGATTGCTGACGTCGGCGTATTTCGCCATGCCGTCGTATTCGGCGACGATGACGCGTCCGTCGGCGAGCCGCCAGCAGAAATCGACGCGATACGGCATGGTCGGTATGTCCGGGTTGAAGAACTCGGTTTGGCACGTCGGGCCTGCATACCCGAGCTCGAGGATATGGGCGTAGGCCCAGGATTCGCCTCCGTTCTCCCGTAGCGGGGCGGCGTGTCTCAGGAGTTTCGCCACCGCCGTCTCATCGCAGTTGATTCGAATCATCAGTGTTTCGACGTCGGCGATTGTGACGTGGCCGTTCCGCAGTGCGGAGTCGTAGATGGCCAGGGCATCGACGAACGGTAGGATGGCGCAGTCGATGAGCGTGCGGGCGGGGGAGGTGACCGATATCCCGCGGAACAGGCGACGGGGAACGGCGTGCATGTAAAGCGGTCTCAGCTGCTTGGCCGCGCCGTGCCCGGAGCCTTTCGTCGACGTGATGCTCACCGTTCCGTCATGCAGCGCGTAGGAATGCTGGTATCCGTAGACGCATGCGGCGCTGAGTCCCGCGAACGTCCACCGCGGATGAACCTTTGCCAACGCGCGGATCATATGCAGCGATTGTTCCTCGGGATCGAGGGCATCCCAATACAACACATCTGCGAAAAGATTCGGATATGGCGAGACCACTTCCAACGCCTTCACCCGCCTGCGCAGGGCGTGATAGACGGCGCCGCCGTCGCCTATCGCGCAGCGTCGTTCCCGTTCGGCGATTCGCAGCAGTGCGGTGACTCCTTTGTGCTCTTTTATGGTTCGACGCTATGTGCAGCCGGATCCCGGAGACAAGCCGAATCGGGCAATGTGGATAACACCCCTCACTTCGGGCGTGTCGCGTGCGGTTTTTTCGGGGAACCGTCATCAACGCGTGAACTGGACGGATCCAGTTGTTCGTTGTCCGTTTTTGTCTGACGACGCCGGGGAGCCTTGTCGTCCCCGGCGCACAAGAAACCCCGGGAAACACGGCCTACGTCCGGGATTTCTTGCACTGATGAAGTCCCAGCGCAAGGAATCCCGGATGATGCGCCTCGTTTCCGGGATTCCTTGCGCTGGGGAGCGGCTTGGTGCAACTATTCCCGGGGCATGCGGCTGATAGCCGGGAATGGTTGTGCCGGGATATGGGGAGATCGAGGGAAGCCAGGATACGGGGAGGCCAAGGGAATCCGGGATACGGGGGAAACCAAGGAAACCGGGCGATGGGGAAACCGGGATACGGGGAAACCGGGATACGGGGAAACCGGGATACGGGAGGGCGTCACCGCCGCCGCAGCGCTTCCACGGCTTTGGCGGCGGCCCAGAACAGGGTGGAGATCGTCACGATGATGAAGCTCGGGGGAGCTGGGAACATCGCGGAGAGCACGAGGCCACCCCAGATCGAGACGAGGCAGATCGCCCCGGCCGCGACCATCGCCCTGAGCGGCGAGGAGGCGATGATGTTCGCCGCGGCCGCCGGCGTGATGACCAATGCGAAGATGAGCAGCGTGCCCACCGCGGGCACGGCGATCGTGATCACACCGGCCATGATCGCCATGAACGCGACGTTCATCCAGCCGATCGGCACGCCCTTGGCCTGCGCCACCTGCTCGTCGAGCGAGCTGAACAGCAGCGGCCGGTAGATGATCGACAGCACCGCCAGCAGCACCACGTCGAAGATCGCGAATCCGACGATCTGCGCGGTGGTGATCGTCAGGATCGAACCGAACAGGATCGACTGCATCTGCTGCGAGGCCGAACTCGACAACCGGGCGAAGAACAGGCCGAGGCCCGTCGCGAAGGCGAGCACCGTGCCGGTGGCGATCTCGCGTTCGGAGACGCGCTTGCCGAGCGCGCCGATCACGAGCGCGCCGCCCAGCGCGAACACGCCGAGGCCGAGCGAGACGGGCAGTCCGAGCAGCACGGCCCCGGTCGCGCCGGGCAGGCCGATGTGGGCGAGCGCGTGCGCGGCGAACGTGGAATGCCGGGCGATGGTGAAGTAGCCCATCACGCCGGCCGCGAACGCGATGCACAGGCCGGCGAGGAACGCGTTGGCCATGAACGGCGCGGTCAGCGTGTCCATCCAGTTGGGGTCGAAGCTGAAATCGATGTGGCTCATTTCCTTGCTCCTTGAATCGTGGAGGCGTCGCGCGCGTGCATGTCGTCGGTGTGCGCGTGATGGTGCAGCTCCGCCACCTCGGCGGCCGTGTGCATGTCCATCGGCTGGTCCTTCGGCTCGTCGGGGGAGGGGGTGACGAACATGTCGCCCTGCGGCGTGGTCACGACCTGCACGTTCGTGCCGTACAGGTGGGTGAGGAGCTTCGAGTCGAGCACCTTGCGCATGTCCGCGTAGTGCGGGTGCCCGTCGAGCAGGTAGACGGCGCCGGTGAGGATCGGCAGCAACATGTTGAGGTCGTGTGCGACGATCTGGATCGTCATGCCGAGCTCCTGGTTGAGGCGTGCGAGCAGGTGCGCGACGGCGCGCTGGGATGCGAGGTCGAGGTTGGCGAGCGGCTCGTCGAGCATGAGCAGTTTCGGGTCGGAGACGATCGCCTGCGCGATGGCGACGCGTTGGCGCAGGCCTCCGGACAGTTCGGACAGCCGGTATCGCGCCTTGCCGTCGATGCCGACGAACGCCATCGCCTCGTGCGCCTTGGCGCGTTGCGCGCGCGTGACCGGGTGGATGCCGAACCGCGTGCCGGTCAGGCCGAGCAGCACCGACTGTTCGGCGGTGAGGTTCGAGTCGATGTCCGACGTGTAGCTTTGCGGGACGTAGCCGATGACGCCGTTCGCCTCGCCGGCCGGCTTGCCGAAGACGGTGAGCGAGCCGTGCGAGAGCGGCAGCAGTCCCAGCTCGGCCTTCATCATCGTGGTCTTGCCGGCGCCGTTGGTGCCGACGATCGCGGTGACCGATCCGGCGGGGATGGCGAAGTCGCCGTGCTGCCAGATGACGCGGTCGCCGCGCCTGATCGCCGCGTCGCGGAAGACGATCGCGTCCTGAAGCGGTTCGCCCATGGTCGGGCCTCCTGTGGTCATGGATTGGGATTCACGAATCTACCGCAGGATTATCGCAAATGATGTTGACAACCGTTCTCAATTACGTGCGCATCGATAAGGACCCGTCGTCCGTGCCGTTACTTGCCGGGGTCGGGTTGGGCGTCGCCTGCGGCGGTCCCGGCGGAATCCGAGTCGTTGGAGGAGTCGTCGGAGGAGCCAGAGGAATCAGAGGAATCGGAAGAGGACGATTCGGTATCGTCGGCCGTGTCGTCCTTGCCGTAGTCCGGGTCGACGGCGGTGAAGATCTCGTCGGCCAGCGCGCCGATCCAGTCGACGAGGGTGTCGTACCGCTTCGGCATCTGCTCGCTCACGTCGACGACCGGCACGTCGGAGCGCCCGGCCGTGCCGATGAGCATGTTCGTCGCGTCGGAGGCCTCCTGCGTGTTGTTGACCAGCACGTCGACCTTCTTCTTCTCGATGGCCTCCTGGAAGGTCTGCAGGTCCGCCGGCGCGACCTCGCCGCCGTTGGCGACCGCCTGCGCGTAGCCCTTCGGGGTGGCGTCGTCGAACGACATGTCGCTCATCAGATAGTAGACGACCGCCTCGGTCGCGCCATAGGTGAGGTCCTTGTGCGCGTCGGCGAAGTCGGCCATGCGCGCGTCGAGCTCCTTCTCGCGCGACTGCCAGGCCTTGAGATTGGCTGCGAACGTCTTGCGCTTCTTCGGCCGCGCCTTCGAGAACGCGTCGGCCAGCTCCTTGGCCATGCCGGCGCGCGCGTCCTTCGAGAACCACAGATGCGGGTTGTCGCCGTCCATCGCGCCCACGATCTGCGCGGCGGAGACGAGCGTCGAGTCCGGTCCGCGCGACTTCGTGGCCCACGTGTCGTATCCGGCGCCGTTCGCGACGACGATCTCGGCGCGGCTCAGTTTCGCCAGATCGGAGGTCTTCGGTTCGAAGTCGTGCGCGTCCACGCCCGTGGAGGAGAGGATCGATGTGACGTCGACCGCGTCGCCGCCGATCTCCTTGGCGAGCGACCCCCACTGGTTCACCGAGGAGACCACCTTGATGACGCCGGTCTTCGTCTCCTGCGTCGTCTGCGCGCCCGTGGCCGTCCCGCCGTCGCCCGCCGCCGTGCCGCAGGCGGCGCAGGCGAGGGCGAGCGCGGTAGCGACGACCGAAGCCGCGACGCGCCGCACGCTCCCGAACCGTCGTCCCGCTCGCCGTCCCAAATGTCCCACGTTCATCGTCCGAACCCTTCCGCTCCTCGCCGCGCGTCCATATCCGTCTTCGGCGAAACCGACATGTTACCTAATCGTAGTAGCGTCCACCGCATCCCACGACACGTTGGGACGCGTTGAGAAACGATGGGACGCAAGAGAAGGAGTCGACATGCCCGTGAAACTCGACGGCAAGGCCGTGGCCGCGCAGATCAAGCAGGATTTGAAGGAGCGCGTGGAGCGTCTCAAGGCCGCAGGCGTCGAACCCGGCCTCGGCACGCTGCTGGTCGGCAGCGACCCCGGCTCGGTCAAGTACGTGGCAGGCAAGCATGCGGACTGCGCCGAGGTGGGCATCCGCTCCATCAAGCACGAGCTGCCCGCCGACGCGACCTTCGACGACATCGCCGCCGTGGTGCGCGAGATGAACGGGGATCCGGCGTGCACCGGCTACATCGTGCAGCTGCCGCTGCCGAAGGGCATCGACCAGAACGCGATCATCGACCTCATCGACCCGGCCAAGGACGCCGATGGCATGCACCCGTACAACCTCGGCGAGCTCGTGCTGCACGTCAAGGGCGACATCGACACGCCGCTGCCGTGCACGCCTCGCGGCTGCATCGAACTGCTGAACGCCTACGACATCGACCTGGACGGCAAGGAGGTGTGCGTGCTCGGCCGCGGCATCACGATCGGCCGCACGATCGGCCTCATGCTCACCCGCCGCGCCGTCAACGCGACCGTCACGCTGTGCCACACCGGCACGCGCGACGTCGTCGACCACATGCGCCGCGCCGACGTGGTCGTCGCCGCGATGGGCTCCGCCGGATTCGTCAAGCCCGACATGGTCAAGGACGGCGCCGTGCTGCTCGACGTGGGCGTCTCGCGCGTCTACGACGAGGAGGCGGGCCGCTGGCGCGTCAGGGGCGACGTCGACAAGGCCGCCCACGAGAAGACGTCCGCCTACTCGCCCAACCCGGGCGGCGTCGGGCCGATGACCCGCGCCATGCTCCTCGCCAACGTCGTGGAGATGGCCGAGCGCCGGGCGAAGGCCGAGGGCAGGGCCTGACAGCGACACGCCCGGGATTTTGGGCATGGCTGACTGTATTGTGGAAAGTCGCGTGTCCGATGGGCACATCCATAACTGAATATCGAGTAATTATCCATCCAACTATTGAGAAACCATTACCTACATGGCAGAGAACAACACTGAGGTCACCAAGGTCGCCATCAACGACATCGGCACCGAAGAGGACTTCATCAAGGCAGTCGATTCCACCATCAAGAACTTCGACGATGGTGATCTGGTCGAGGGTACCGTCGTCAAGATCGATCACGACGAGGTCCTCCTGGATATCGGCTACAAGACCGAGGGTGTGATCCCCTCCCGCGAGCTTTCCATCAAGAAGGACGTCGATCCGGACGAGGTCGTCGAGGTCGGCGACACCGTCGAGGCCCTTGTCGTCACCAAGGAAGACAAGGAAGGCCGTCTGATTCTGTCCAAGAAGCGCGCCCAGTACGAGCGCGCCTGGGGCGACATCGAGAAGATCAAGGAAGCGGACGGCGTCGTCGAGGGCACCGTCATCGAAGCCGTCAAGGGCGGCCTCATCGTGGACATCGGCCTGCGTGGCTTCCTGCCGGCCTCCCTGGTCGAGATGCGTCGCGTCCGCGACCTCACCCCGTACATCGGCCAGAAGATCCAGGCCAAGATCCTCGAGCTCGACAAGAACCGCAACAACGTGGTCCTGTCCCGTCGCCAGTACCTCGAGGAGACCCAGTCCGAAGTGCGCGAGACCTTCCTCTCGCAGCTCAAGAAGGGCCAGATCCGCGAGGGCGTCGTCTCCTCCATCGTCAACTTCGGCGCGTTCGTCGATCTCGGCGGTGTGGACGGCCTCATCCACGTCTCCGAGCTGTCCTGGAAGCACATCGACCACCCGTCCGAGGTCGTCAAGGTCGGCGACAAGGTCACCGTCGAGGTGCTGGACGTCGATCTGGACCGCGAGCGCATCTCCCTGTCGCTCAAGGCCACCCAGGAGGATCCGTGGCAGCGCTTCGCCCGCACCCACGTCCCCGGCCAGATCGTCAAGGGCAAGGTCACCAAGATCGTGCAGTTCGGCGTGTTCATCTCCGTCGAGGACGGCATCGAGGGCCTGGTGCACATCTCCGAGCTCGCCAACCGTCACGTCGAGAACCCGGAGACCGTGGTCAAGCCGGGCGAGACCGTGTTCGTCAAGGTGATCGACGTCGATCTCGATCGTCGCCGCATCTCCCTGTCCCTCAAGCAGGCCAACGACTCCGTCGACCCGGCCTCCGAGGACTTCGATCCGGCCATCTACGGCATGCCGGCCGAGTACGACGAGCAGGGCAACTACAAGTACCCCGAAGGCTTCGACCCGAACACCAACGAGTGGATCGCGGGCTACGAGAAGCAGCGTGAGGAGTGGGAGTCCCAGTACGCGGCCGCCCACCAGCTGTGGGAGGAGCACAAGGAGTTCGTGGCCAAGGAGCTGGCGCACGCGGAGGAGTCCGCCGCCGCCGACGGCCAGGGCCCGAAGGAGGAGAAGGTCGAAGAGGTGTCCAACTACTCTTCCGACAACACTTCCACCGGCACGCTCGCCGACTCCGATCAGCTCGCCGCTCTGCGCGACCAGCTGCTCGGCAAGTGAGTTCCGCCTCACGGCATGAGCTCACGGCGTAACGCCTAACCGAAACCCGGTCCACGATGGGCCGGGTTTCGTCGTATATCGACCATATTCCCCATGGTGCGGCAACACACTTTCTCCATAACCGCGGAATCAAGCCGTTTTCGCCTACCGCGCCATGGGGATTTCACCGCACCATGGGAGAGGGGAGAGGAGGGCGCATGATTCGTATCGGATTGACCGGTGGCATCGCGGCGGGCAAGAGCACGGTGGCGGCGCGGATGCGCGAGGACGGCGTGCTGCACGTCGACTATGACGCGATCGCGCATGCGATCACCGCGCGCGGGGGAGCGGCGTTGGCGCCGATCGCGCGCGAGTTCGGCGACGCGGCCATCGCCGCGGACGGTTCGCTGAACCGCGCGTGGATGGCGGAACACGTGTTCGGACGCGATGCCGAGCCCGGCGCGCGCGAACGGCTCGACGCGATCGAGCATCCGCTGATCTACGCCGAGGCGCGACGACGGGAGCACGATGCCGTGGCGGCGGTTCGGAACGCCGCATGCGGCCCGGGGGAGCATGGGATCGTCGTTGTGCACGACGTGCCGTTGCTCGCCGAGGTGATCGGCGACATCCCGTTCCGGTTCGACCATATCGTCACGGTCGAGGCGCCCGCCCCGACGCGGATCGCGCGCATGGCCGCGACACGCGGCATGACGCGCGAACAGGCCGAGGCACGCATCCGCTGCCAGTCGACGCGCGGGCAGCGCGAGGCGATCGCCGACGTCATCATCGACGCCACGCAACCGCTCGAACGCATGTTCGAGCAGGTTGATAGACTGGTCGCCGAGTGGAAGGAGCAGTGATGGGATTCAACATCCAACGCGAGAACCGGCCGTTCGTCGTCAAATCGCCATACCAGCCGAGCGGCGACCAGCCTCAGGCCATCGACGAGCTCGCCACGCGCATCGAGAACGGCGAGAACGACGTCGTGCTCATGGGCGCGACCGGCACCGGCAAGACCGCCACCACCGCCTGGCTCATCGAACGGCTGCAGCGGCCGACGCTCATCATCGAGCCGAACAAGACGCTCGCCGCGCAGCTGTGCGCCGAATTCCGCGAGCTCATGCCGGACAACGCGGTGAGCTACTTCGTCTCCTACTACGACTACTACCAGCCGGAGGCGTACATCCCCCAGACCGACACCTACATCGAGAAGGACTCCAACATCAACGACGATGTGGAACGGCTGCGCCATCAGGCCACCGCCAACCTGCTCACGCGACGTGACTGCGTGGTCGTCGCCACCGTGTCGTGCATTTACGGTCTCGGCACGCCGGAGGAGTATGCGGGCCGCATGCTGCTGCTCAAGGTCGGCCAGCAGATCGACCGCGACCAGCTGCTGCGGAAGTTCGTCGCCATGCAGTACAAGCGCAACGACATCGCGTTCACGCGCGGCACGTTCCGCGTGCGCGGCGACACGGTGGAGATCATCCCCGTGTACGAGGAGCTCGCCGTGCGCATCGAGTTCTTCGGCGACGAGATCGACCGCATCTCCACGCTCCACCCATTGACCGGCGACGAGATCGCCGAGGAGAACGAGGTGCACATCTTCCCCGCCTCGCACTACGTGGCCGGGCCGGAGCGCATGGAACGCGCGTTGAAGACGATCCGCGAGGAGCTCGACGAGCGCGTCGCGGAACTGAAGAAACAAGGCAAGGAGCTGGAGGCGCAGCGCCTCACCATGCGCACCACCTACGATCTGGAGATGCTCACCCAGGTGGGCGTATGCTCCGGCGTCGAGAACTATTCGCGGCATTTCGACGGACGTGCGCCCGGCACGCCGCCGCACACCCTGCTTGACTTCTTCCCCGACGACTTCCTGCTCGTCATCGACGAGTCGCATGTGACCGTCCCGCAGATCGGCGCCATGTACGAGGGCGACGCGTCGCGCAAGCGCACGCTCGTCGAGCACGGCTTCCGCCTGCCCTCCGCGATGGACAACCGCCCGCTCAAATGGCCGGAGTTCCTTCAACGCGTCGGCCAGACCGTGTACCTGTCCGCCACGCCCGGCGACTACGAGCTCGGGCTTTCGGACGGGGTGGTCGAGCAGATCATCCGCCCGACCGGACTGCTGGACCCGAAGGTCGAGGTGCGTCCCACCGACGGGCAGATCGACGATCTGCTCGCCGAGATCAAGGACCGCGTCGCCAAGGGCGAGCGGGCGCTTGTCACCACGCTCACCAAGAAGATGGCAGAGGATCTGACCGATTATCTGCTCGAACGGGGCATCAAGGTCGAATACCTGCATTCCGACGTGGACACGCTGCGCCGCGTCGAGCTGCTGCGCATGCTGCGCGAAGGCAAGATCGACGTGATCGTCGGCATCAACCTGCTGCGCGAGGGTCTCGATCTGCCCGAGGTGTCGCTCGTCGCGATCCTCGACGCCGACAAGGAGGGCTTCCTGCGCTCCTACCGTTCGCTCATCCAGACGATCGGCCGCGCGGCCCGCAACGTGTCCGGCACGGTCATCATGTATGCGGACGAGGTCACCGAGGCGATGCGCAAGGCCATCGACGAGACCGAACGCCGCCGCGAGAAGCAGATCGCGTACAACAAGGAGCACGGCATCGACCCGAAGCCGCTCATCAAGAAGATCAGCGACGTCAACGACATGCTCGCCAAGGAGGACGTGGACACGGCCACCCTGCTCGAAGGCGGCTACCGCAACGCCGGCAAGGCGGGCAACACGCATCTGGGCGTGCCTGCGTTCGACGCCGCCGAGGCGGACAAGCGGCACGAGGAGATCCTCAAGGCCGGTCTGCCCGCGCAGGACCTCGCCGATCTGATCCGCCAGCTGAGCGAGCAGATGCACATCGCGGCCGAACAGCTCCAGTTCGAGCTCGCCGCCCGTCTGCGCGACGAGATCCGCGACCTCAAGAAGGAACTGCGGCAGATGACCGAAGCCAATAAGTAGGAGGGACGGTCATAGAGGTGCGTTAGGGTAGGGAATCATGGCCGAAACCCCTCTTGCATTTGAGATCACCACATTCGTGGTGCTTGCGTTGTTCTTCATCGTCGACCTGTTCGTCATCGGACGCAGGCCGCACGTGCCCTCCACGAAGGAGTGCGTCCAGCACATCGCCTTCTTCGTGGTCATGGCGCTGATCTTCGGCGGCTGCATCTGGTATTTCGCCGGTTCCAAGCCCGCGATCGAGTTCTACTCCGGATGGCTCACCGAGTATTCGCTGTCCATCGATAACCTGTTCGTGTTCGTCATCATCATGTCGAACTTCGCCGTGCCGAAGCAGATCCAGAAGTACGTGCTGTCCGTGGGCATCACGATCGCGCTGATCTTCCGAGGCCTGTTCATCCTCGTCGGCGCGGCGCTCATCAGCCGTTTCACATGGGTGTTCTTCATCTTCGGCGCGTTCCTCATCTACACGGCGATCAAGCTGGTCATTGGCGGCGACGATGATGAGGAGTATCAGGAGAACGGGCTCATCCGCACGTTGCGCAAGGTGATCCGCATCACCGACGAATATGACGGCGAGAAGCTCAGGACCACCCATAACGGCGTGCGCTACTGGACGCCGATGCTCATCGTGTTCCTCACGATCGGCACCACCGACGTGATGTTCGCGTTCGATTCGATCCCGGCCATCTTCGGCCTGACGAAGGATCCGTTCCTCGTGTTCACGTCGAACGTGTTCGCACTGCTGGGCCTCCAGCAGCTCTACTTCCTTCTGGGCGCGCTGCTCGACAAGCTCGTCTACCTGCCGCTCGGCCTGTCCGTCGTGCTTGGCTTCATCGGCGTGAAGCTGGTGATGGAGGCGCTGCACGGCAACACGCTGCCGTTCATCAACGGCGGTGAGGGCGTCCACTGGGTGCCGGAGGTGCCCACGTGGCTGTCGCTGGCCGTGATCGTCGTCGCGATCGGCGGCGCCGCGCTCGCCTCGGTCGCCAAGATGAAGGCGATGGACGCGGGCAAGGAGCCGAAGCCCGCCGTGAAGTCCGGCGCGGACGGCGAGTGACGCTCAGGCGACGTGACGGGTGGATTCGTTCGTCACGGCGGTGAATTCTACGAGAACGCTCACGGAATTCCCTGAAAAGGGAGTTTCCGTGGGCGTTCTTTGTATTGCGGCGATTGGGTTGTGAGCGTTAACAACACACCGAGAGGAAAACTGGAAGGAACGGATGAAAGCTAGTACACTGTTCCGTGGAAAACGTAGGTCGTCCGGCCTGCGTCCCTTGCAATAGTTAGGAATAGGCAACATGCGCAAAGCCAAGATCGTCGACACCATCGGTCCCGCCACCGAATCCCTCGAAGGCATCACCAGCCTCGTCGAGGCCGGCATGGACGTGGCCCGTCTGAACCGTTCCCACGGCACGCCGGAGGACCACCTCAAGGTCTACAACAACGTGCGTCAGGCCTCGAAGGCCGCCGGCCGCAACGTGGCCGTGCTGGTCGACCTCCAGGGCCCGAAGATTCGCTGCGGCTGGTTCAAGAAGAACGCCGAGGGCGAAGACAAGGTCGAGCTCAAGGAAGGCCAGGAGTTCGTCATCACCACCGACGACGTCGAAGGCGACGAGCACATCACCTCCACCACCTTCAAGGGCCTGCCGGGCGACTGCCACCCGGGCGACCCGATCCTCATCGACGACGGCAAGGTCCGCCTCGAGGTCACCAAGGTCGAGGGCAACAACGTGCACACCAAGGTCGTCGTGGCCGGTCCGGTGTCCTCCCACAAGGGCATCAACCTGCCGGGCGTCGCCGTCTCCCTGCCGGCCCTGACCGAGAAGGACGAAGAGGATCTGCGCTGGGCCATCCGCACCGGCGCCGACATCATCGCCATGTCCTTCGTGCGTTTCGCCACCGACATCGACCGTGCCCACGAGATCATGGACGAGGAAGGCCGTCGCATCCCGATCGTCGCCAAGATCGAGAAGCCGCAGGCCCTCGAGAACCTCGAGGACATCGTCAAGACCTTCGACGGCATCATGGCCGCCCGCGGCGACATGGCCGTCGAGTGCCCGCTCGAGGAGGTGCCGCTGGCCACCAAGCGCATCATCGAGCTGTCCCGTCACTACGCCAAGCCGGTCATCGTCGCCACCGAGGTCCTGGGCTCCATGGTCCACTCCCCGGTCCCGACCCGCGCCGAGGCCTCCGACTGCGCCAACGCCGTGCTCGACGGCACCGACGCCACCATGACCTCCAACGAGACCGCCGTCGGCGAGTACCCGGCCGTCACCGTCGCCACGATGGCCCGCATCTCCAGCTTCGCCACCGAGCACGGCTTCGACCGCATCCCGTCCCTGAAGAACCTGGACATGTCCTCCACCGGCGCCGTCTCCTCCGCCGCCGTCGATCTGGCCGACAAGCTCAACGCCAAGGCCATCGTCGCCTACACCCAGACCGGCAACACCGTGCACCGCGTCTCCCGCGAGCGCCCGGCCGCCCCGATCTACGGCGTCACCAACAACGAGCACACCTACCACTGGCTGGCCCTCTCCTGGGGCACCGAGTCCTTCCTGCTCGATGAGGACTACCACAACAAGTCCCGCAAGGACCTCATGGTCTTCACCGACAAGCTGCTGCGCGACGCCGGCAAGGTCGTCGACGGCGACAAGATCGTCATCCTGAGCTCCGCCCAGGGCAAGTCGACGCCGGGCAGCACCGACTCCATTTACGTCCACACCGTGGGTGCCTGCGACTGATTCCGGTCGGTCCGGTGCATGAACCGGCAGGATGAATCCGGTATCCGTGGGATTTCCTAGGATTCCGGTTCGACGTGAAAGCCCCTTACCCGTTCAAACACGGGTAAGGGGCTTTTCGTATGCCTCGGCGGCGTATGACAACGTGCATCAGTGCGCCGGTGAAGGCGTTTCGATTGTTGCCAAAACCGTTGTCAGACCGTCCGATGTGACGGGAGAGTAAAGGCCTCTGATGGTTGGGATTCCAACCATCAGAGGCCTTTGCCGCGTCGTGCCCCCGGTGGGACTCGAACCCACACTGCGCAGATTTTGAGGCTGCTTCCTCTACCAATTGGGATACGGGGGCATGTTCGATTATCGATGGTGCCGTAAGGCACTCGTGACAATATAGCACATCGGCGCGATACGGCGCACACGATGCGCGTCCCGCGTGGCGATTTCGTTCAGGGGCGGCCACGTCGTGCGGGCAGGCGCCGGGATTATGCGTTAAAATCGCGAAGGATGAATTTGTAAGCAATGAGGAAAGGACTGGCATGGCTGCTAAGAACGCCGATGATCAGACTCCGAAGATGGAGCCCGTGCTGACCGAGGAGGAACTGGAGGCCGTCGCGCAGGAGGCCGCCGCCCCCCGTGAGGAGACCGCCCCGGCCGAGCCGGATGAGAACCGCAAGCGCACCGTCGTGGTCGCCGAGGACGAATCCGTGAACCGCATGGATCTTGTCGGCATGCTCGAGGACAACGGCTACGAGGTCGTCGGCGAGGCCGCCAACGGCGAGGAGGCCGTCGAACTGACGCGCGCCAAGCGCCCGGACGTGGTGTGCATGGACGTCAAGATGCCTCGCATGGACGGCATCACCGCCGCCGGCATGATCTGCGACGAGAACATCGCCCCCGTGGTCATGCTCACCGCCTTTTCCCAGCCGGACCTCGTCAAGAAGTCCACCGGTGCGGGCGCCATGGCCTACGTGACCAAGCCGTACGAGGAGTCCAAGCTCATCCCGGCCCTCGAAGTCGCGATGGGCCGCTTCGCCGAGATCAACGACCTGCTCGACAACGTCGAACGCAGCGAGGCGAAGCTCAAGGAGACCAAGGAGGAGCTCGCCAAGGCGCAGGCCGACCTCCAGAAGGCGCAGGACACGCTGGAGGAGCGCAAGCTCGTCGACCGCGCGAAGGGCCTGCTCATGGACAAGGCCGACTTCTCCGAGCAGGGCGCGTTCCGCTGGATCCAGAAGACCTCGATGGACCAGCGCATCCCGAAGAAGCGTCTCGCCATGGCCATCATCGCCAAGTACGGCGACCCGAAACCGGAACGCAACGAGCGCTGAGCCGGACCGTAGGGAACGGACGTTCACGGATACATGGCGCAACAAGAATCCACGCCGACGCGCGGAACGCTGCTGGTCGTAGACGGCCATTCGCTGGCGTTCCGCGCGTTCTTCGCTCTACCGGTCGACAACTTCTCCACCTCCTCCGGACAGGCCACGAACGCCGTCTGGGGATTCGCCTCGATGCTCTCGCAGGTCATCGACTCGGAGAAGCCCGACCATCTCGCCGTCGCCTTCGACGTGAAGGGCGGCACCTTCCGCAACGAGCTGCTGCCCCAATACAAGGGCACGCGCGACGCGGCCCCCGAGGAGCTGCTCACCCAGCTGCCGCTCATTCAGGAGATGCTCGCCGCACTCGGCGTCACCTACATCGAGAAGCCCGGCTACGAGGGCGACGACGTGATCGGCACGCTCGCCACGATGGGCGAGCAGGCCGGCTACCATACGCTCGTCCTGTCCGGTGACCGTGACGCGTTCCAGCTCATCGACGACAACATCACCGTGCTCTACCCGGGTCATCATTTCAAGGACCTCAAGCACATGACGCCGGACGAGGTCGTCGCCAAATACAAGGTGACGCCGCAGCAGTACCCGGATCTCGCGGCCCTGCGCGGCGAGACCGCGGACAACATCCCCGGCGTGCCCGGCGTGGGCGACGGCTTCGCCGCCAAATGGATCAACCAGTACGGCTCCCTCGACGCGATCCGCGAGCATGCGGACGAGATCGGTGGCAAGAAGGGCGAGGCGTTGCGCGCCAACATCGACCAGGTGATGCTCAACCGCAAGGTCAACGCGCTCGTGCGCGACGTCGACCTCGGCGTCACCGTCGACGATCTCACGTTCTCCGGCATCGACGCGGGCCGTCTCGACACGCTCTTCACCAAGCTCGAATTCGGTTCGCGCACCAAGAGCCGTCTGCTGAAGACGTTCAACAACGGCGTCGCGCCCGTGCTCCCGTCCGGTGCGGCGGCACCAGCCGCCGACGATTCGGCGACGCTCGACATGCCACACGCGGAACACGCGGCGGACGCCGCATCCCTGCGCGCATGGGCGGAACGCCACATGCCCGCGACGGGCGGAACGGCGTCCGACGGTGCATCCGATTGGGTGCTGTACGCGTCCGGCGACGCGCGCCCGGGCCGTGCCGCGATTGCCGTCGTCGTCCTGCTCGTCGGCGGCGAGGCCATCGTCGTCGACAAGGCGACGTTGGCGGACGACGCGACCGTTGACGCGCTGCGCGACGTGATCGACGCGCACGCGGACACGATGACCGTCCACGGCTACAAGGAGCATCTGCACCTGCTTGCCGCAGCCGGCGTCGCGCTGCCGACACCCGCGTTCGACACGAAACTCGCCGGCTACCTCGTCAAACCCGACTTCCATGCGGACACGCTCGAACAGGCCTCCGCCCAGTTTCTTGACCTCCATCTGGAGGAGCGTGAGGAGGCGACGCAGGGCCTGCTCGACCTCGACGCGGGCGCCGACGAGACCGCCGACTCCACGGCCGCAGGCACCGACGACGGCACGGAACCCGATCAGGGCGTGCTGCGTGACGCGGCCATCATCGCCGCGCTCGCCCGCGAGCTCAAGCCGCGCATCGCCGCCGACGAGCAGTCGAAGCTCCTGACGGACATCGAACTGCCCGTCTCCCGCGTCCTGTACGGACTGGAGGCGGAAGGCGCGAAGGTCGACGAACGACGCCTGGAGGACATGCGCGCCGGCTTCGCGGCCGACGCCGAACAGGCGCAGCGCATCGCCTGGGAGAACGCCGGTTCCCGCGTCAACCTGCAGAGCCCCAAGCAGCTCGCCAAGGTCCTGTTCGAGGACATGGGCCTGAAGCCCACGAAACGCACCAAATCGGGTTCGTATACGACGAACGCGGACGCGTTGCAGACCCTGTACGTGCGCAACGCGGACGACGAGCGGGCCAGCGGGTTCCTCGGCGCGCTCCTGCGCCACCGCGAGACCAACAAGTTGAAGCAGATCGTCGCCACGCTGATCGACGCGGTCAACCCGGCCGACGGGCGCATCCACACTACGTTCGAACAGACCGTGGCCGCCACCGGGCGTCTGAGCTCCGTCGACCCGAACCTGCAGAACATCCCCAACCGCAACGCGGCCGGCCGCGAGATCCGTTCTGCGTTCGTGCCGGGGGAGGGCTACGAGTCGCTGATGAGCTGCGACTATTCGCAGGTCGAGCTGCGCATCATGGCGCACCTGTCCGGCGACGAGGCGCTCATCGAGGCGTTCAGGAGCGGCGCCGACTTCCACCGCTACGTGGCCAGTCTCGTGTACCAGCTGCCCGTCGACGAGATCAGCGCCGACCAGCGCAGCCACGTGAAGGCCATGAGCTACGGCCTCGCCTACGGGCTGAGCACATACGGCCTCTCGCAGCAGCTCAAGATCAGCCCCGGCGAGGCGGAAGGCCTCAAGAACAAGTACTTCGCCACGTTCGGCAAAGTGCACGACTATCTCGAATCCTGCGTCGCCGAGGCACGCCGCAAAGGCTACACGGAGACGATGTTCGGCCGCCGCCGCTACTTCCCGGGACTGAAGTCGACCAGCCGCAACGTGCGCGACGCCGCCGAACGCGCCGCGCTCAACGCACCCATCCAGGGCACGGCCGCCGACATCATGAAGATCGCGATGATCCACGCCGATTCGGCGTTGCGGGACGGCGGGCTCAAGAGCCGCATCATCCTGCAGATCCACGACGAACTCGTCGTCGAGATCGCGCCCGGCGAAGCCGAGCGGGCGACCGCACTCGTCAGGGACGCGATGGAGCACGCCGTCGCGCTCGACGTGCCGCTGGACGTGTCCACCGGCATCGGCGACGACTGGCAGCTCGCCGCGCACTGACCGGCACATCCGGTACCGGCCGCACCGGCTTGCCGGGAACCTCGCCGGCCGCCGTCGGAAAGGAAAGGAGAGAAGGATGACGAACCTCAATCAGGTCGTCGACACGCTCGAAACGCTGTATCCGCTCAAATACGCGGAAAGCTGGGACGCGCCCGGCCTCATCGTCGGCGACCTCACGGCGCCGGTGACGCGCATCGCGTTCGCCTGCGACCCGACCATGGCCGTGATCGACGAGGCGCTGGAATGGGGCGCGGACCTGCTCGTCACGCATCATCCGTTGTTCTTCCGTTCCGTGCATCAGGTGTCCGGGCTGGGCGCGCGCGGCATGATCGTGAACCGTCTCAATCGTGCCGGATGCGCGCTGTGGGTGGGACACACCAACGCGGACTGCGCGGTGCGCGGCGTCGGACAGGCCGCGGCCGACGGCTTCGGCCTCGTCGACCAGCGTGCGCTCGTGCCGGTCGACGATCCGGAAGCGGCCGGTCCCGTCGGACTCGGCCGCGTCGGACGCCTGCCGGAGCCCGTCACGCTGCGCGAGTTCGCCCGACGCGTGTGCGACGCGCTGTCCATCGACACCGCGCTCGGCGTGCAGGCGTGCGGCGACCCGGACACGCCCGTCGAGACCGTCGCCGTGCTGCCCGGCTCCGGCGACTCCCTGTTCGACGAGGTGCGCGCCGCCGGCGTCGACGTGTACGTGACCAGCGACCTGCGCCATCATCCCGCCACCGACGCCATCGAACAGGCGCGATACGAGGCGTCGATGCGAGCGGCGGGCGTCACGCTCGGCACGGGTGACGCGCACGTGCGTCCGTGCCTCGTCAACACGCCTCACTCGGCCATCGAATCGATGTGGTTCCGTTACGCCGTCGACGATATCGCCGACGCGCTCGAACGGCGGTTCGGCGAGCGGCCCGAAACGAATTGGATCCGCCGCGACACGGATCCGTGGACGTTTTCGCTCCACCGGAGCGCGGACGCGCCGACGGACATGACGACAGAAGGGGAGTGAGACGATGACGGACGAACGCACCGTGCTCGACGCCAGCTCCGACGGCATCGACATGAACGTGCCGGCGAAGGTGATCGAACGCCGCGAGGTCTACCGCGGCGCCATCTTCCACGTGGAGGACATGACCATCGGACTGACCACGAACGGCGGCGGCGTCGTGCCGATCCGCCGGCAGGTGCTGCGTCACGCGCCCTGCGTCGTCATGCTCGTGCACGACGTGGCCACGGACCGCTACCTCATCGAACGCGAATACCGCGCGGGCAGCGACATCTTCGCCTACGGGCTGCCCGCCGGACTCATGGACGACGGCGAGGACGTGCGCGCCGCGGCGCTGCGCGAACTCGCCGAGGAGACCGGCGTCACCCCCGCGAGCGACGACGCGATGCGCATTGACCACGTCGGCGACTATTATTCCTCGGAAGGGATGACCGACGAACTCGCCCACATCATGGTCATCCATCTGGACGCATGGACGAACGTGCCCCGGCATTTCGACCCGGACGAACACGTCGAATCCGCGTGGGTCGGCTGGGAGGAGCTTCTCGCCACCCGCATCACCGCGTCCAACTCGATCATCGCCATCCAGCACGAGACGATACGGCGACTGACCGCACATGACTGACTTCCAACTAGACCATCACCGACTGTTCATATACGGTGACGATTCACCACACATGGAGGTGCGATACTGGTGAATATGCAGATACGACCAGGTTTGACCTATCCGTACGGCGCAAGCTACGACGGTGCCGGCGTGAACTTCGCGCTGTTCTCCCAAGTGGCCGACAGCGTCGAGCTATGCCTGTTCGACGATGACGACAACGAGACGCGCATCACGATGACCGAGCAGAACTCGTACGTCTGGCACAACTACATCCCGGGCATCCAGCCGGGCCAGCGCTACGGCTACCGCGTGCACGGCCCGTACGACCCCGGCCAGGGACTTAGGTGCAACCCTTCCAAACTGCTCCTCGACCCCTACGCCAAGGCCATCGAAGGCAACATCGACGGCGACGAGAGCCTGTTCTCCTACCGTTTCTCCGACCCGGACAACGACGGCGTGCTCAACGACATGGACTCCGCCGCCCACACCATGAAGTCCGTGGTCGTCAACCCGTACTTCGACTGGGGCAACGACCAGCATCCGCGCATCCCGTACCACGATTCTGTGATCTACGAGGCGCATGTGCGTGGCATGACCAACCTCAACCGCGACGTGCCGCCGGACATCCGCGGCACCTACGCGGGCCTCGCCTACCCGACCGTCATCGAATACCTGAAGAAGCTCGGCGTGACCGCCATCGAACTCATGCCGATCCACCAGTTCGTCAACGACTCGTTCCTCCAGGAGAAGGGCTTGTCGAACTACTGGGGCTACAACACGATCGGCTTCTTCGCCCCGCACAACGCGTACTCGTCGGCGGGGGAGCGCGGCCAGCAGGTCAACGAGTTCAAGTCGATGGTCAAGGCGTACCACCAGGCCGGCATGGAGGTCATCCTCGACGTGGTGTACAACCACACCGCCGAAGGCAACCACATGGGCCCCACGCTGAGCTTCAAGGGCATCGACAACCGCGCCTACTACCGTCTCGTCGACAACGACCAGCGGCACTACTTCGACACTACCGGCACCGGCAACTCGCTGCTCATGCGATCGCCGCACGCCCTGCAGCTCATCACCGACTCGCTGCGCTACTGGGTGTCCGAAATGCACGTCGACGGCTTCCGTTTCGATCTGGCCGCCACGCTGGCCCGACAGTTCCAGGAGGTCGACAAGCTGTCCGCGTTCTTCGACATCGTCGAACAGGATCCGATCATCAGCCGCGTCAAGCTCATCGCCGAACCGTGGGATCTCGGCTCCGGCGGCTACCAGGTGGGCGGCTTCCCGTCCAGCTGGTCCGAATGGAACGGCCGCTACCGCGACACCGTACGCGACTTCTGGCGCTCCCAGCCGTCCACGCTGCCCGAATTCGCGTCGCGACTCATGGGCTCGTCCGACCTGTACCAGATGAACGGCCGTCGACCGGTCGCCTCCGTGAACTTCATCACCGCGCACGACGGCTTCACCCTCAACGACCTCGTCTCGTACAACGGCAAGCACAACGACGCGAACGGCGAAGGCAACCGCGACGGCGAAAGCAACAACCGCTCGTGGAACTGCGGCGTCGAAGGCCCGACCACGATCCGCGACGTCAACGAGCTGCGCCAACGTCAGATCCGCAACATGTTCTCCACGCTGCTCGTCAGCCAGGGCATCCCGATGATCTGCGGCGGCGACGAGGTGGAGCGCACGCAGCAGGGCAACAACAACGCCTACTGCCAGGACAACGAGATTTCGTGGACCGATTGGGACCTGGATGAGACCCGCGAAGACATGTTCGAGTTCGTCTCGAAGCTCATCCACCTGCGGCTCGACCATCCGGTCCTGCACCGCCGCCGCTTCTTCTCCGGACGCGAGCCGGGGGAGGACACGGAGACGATCCCGCAGGTCGAATGGTTCGACCACACCGGCTCCATCATGGACATGGAGGACTGGCAGAACACGCATGCGTTCTCGATGATGGTGTATCTCAACGGCTCCAACATCCCGGAGCTCGACTACTACGGCAACCCGATGGTCGACAACGACTTCATCCTCATCTTCAACGCGCACTACGAGCCCATCCAGTTCACGCTTCCGGACGAACGCTACGGACGCAAGTGGAAGCTCGTCGTCGACACGCACAACCCGAAGGGCCCCGTGCTCAACTACGAGGCCGGGTTCGCGATCACCGCGCAGTCGCGCAGCTTCATGCTGCTGATGAGCGCCGAGAAGCCGAAGCAGCCGCGCAACTTCTGACGGATGTTCCCGACGGGCGCGCCGGCGGGGCGGTCTTTCCGCTCCACCGGCGTGTCGCGGATTTGACGATTCGTCATGTTCTGGTAATGTATTCACTCGTTGCCAAGACAACACCTGTCCGGGTGGCGGAATGGTAGACGCGCTAGCTTGAGGTGCTAGTGCCTATTTTATACAGGCGTGTGAGTTCAAGTCTCATCCCGGACACCGGCAAGACCCCGTGGTTCCCAAGGAACCCGGGGTCTTTTCCGTATACCCGATACCCGCGTTGTCGACGTTGCCGTGCCGGGATCATAGGCCCCGTGCCGCCGTGGCAACGTGCCGCCGTGCCGGGACCGCGACCCCATGGTGCGGTGAAACCCTCATGGTGCGGTTGCCGCAAACAGCCATTTTCCGCCGATATGGAGATTTTGTGTTGCCGCACCATGGGAGTTGCGGGCGGGGGAGAGAGAAAGAAAAAGCCCTTGCTCACCGGTGGGTGAGCAAGGGCTGTGGGTCGGGCTGACAGGATTTGAACCTGCGACATTCTGCTCCCAAAGCAGACGCGCTACCAAGCTGCGCTACAGCCCGTCGTGACTCCGCCGAAGCAGGCACAATCAGTCATTGTACAATACAGGTGGACGTGACGCGAACGGGAGGAGCCATGGAGACGATGCGCATGGGCCGCCACCAGCGTGCCGAGACGGGCGGACTCGTCGCCTTCATCCTGTGCGCGTTCGCCGGTGCCGTCGGCATGAACCTGTATCTCGAATACGCTTCCGCCATCTGGCAGGTCACGCAACGCCGCTTCTCCGTATGCTCCGGCATCGTCGCCGCCTGCGCGGTCCTCTCCTTCTGCGCCGGATACATGAGCCATTCGCGGTCGATGACGCTCAAGGCCGGATGGCTCGTGCCGCTGCGCCGCACGTTCGAGACGCTCGCCCTGTCCGTCGTGTACGCGGCCACCACGTTCCTCTCCACGTTCGCGCTGCTCGGCGCCATCAACGAGATGATGGGCACGCTGTTCGTCGGCTACATGTCGTCCGTATGCGCCGCGTTCGCCGGCGTCGTCGGCTACATGACGTTCGTGCAGGCGGAGATGATGAGCGCGAAGACCCTCGCCTCGCTCCTGCCGTTCTTCGTCGTCTCCGGCGTGTGCGTCGCCGGACTCACCACCGACGACCCGTACTGGTACCACAACAACTTCTCCCAGCTCGGCGACCGCACCACGTTCGCCGCCACGATGTTCAACTCGACGCTCATGCTCGCCGGCGTGTGCGTCATCATCGTCAGCTACTTCGCCGTGTCCGAGCTCGTCACCACCGAACGGCTCATGAGACTATGGCACGACCGCACGCGCGACGATCCGAACCGCGGCTACGACATCCCGCATTTCACCGTGCGCATCGCCGTGCTGTCCGTGCTGCTCACCGTCTCCGGTCTCGCGTTCATCGGCATCGGCGCGTTCCGCTACACGCCGCACAACCTCATGCACAACATCTGCGCGAAGGGCCTGCCGTTCGTCATGCTCGTCCTGTTCCTCCTGCTGCCGTGGCTCGCCCCCCGCATCAGCAGGGTCGTCATGGTCGGCTCCGATCTGGCCGCGCTCCTGTGCGCCGGATTCTGGGGGAACATGATGCTCGGCCGCAACACGCTCACCAACGTGGAGGCGCTCGCCGGCATGCTGTTCCTCGGCTGGTTCATCGTGTTCTCGCGGCAGATCGCCGCCATCGAGGCCGATCGCGTCGCCATGGAGCTCGTGCACGCGCAGACCGCCGAACAGGCGGCGCGCAGGGCGGACATGCCGGAGTCCCGCATCGCCTCCGACCGCTGACGACGCCGGCGCATGACGGGCCGTATGCGCGGGTCCGTATGTACGGCGCGCATGATACATGGCCGTCTTCTCTCACCAGTACACTTGCTTTGCGCAATCGCATGAACGCGCCGCCGCGTCTTCGCGGCGTCCCCCGCCACCCGCCAGACAGAGGGAGAAGGTATGACCGACGACAAGCAGGGTGAAGGCTCCTCCGAGGACATGCAGCACCACGGTGAGGAGACGACGGTCATCCCGCCTCTCGGCGCGGACGCGGCGGATGACGGTTCCTTCATCGCGGGCGGTCCCGCGGCGGACGCGCCTACGGGCGATTTTGCGGACGTTTCCGCGGATGTTCCCGCGGATGTTCCCGCCACGGCCCCTGCCGTGACCGGCGATGCGGAATCCGCCGGACCCGCTTCCGACGACGTTCCGCGCGATCCGCTCGAAGCCCCCGATTTCGATACGCTGGTGGCTCCCGTCGAACTGCCGCGTCGCCGCCCGCCGGCCGTCGCGATGATCGGCGTGGCCGCCGCGGTCGTCGTGGTCATCGCCCTGATCGTCACGCTCGTCGTCGTCCGTCCGTTCGGTTCGGTGCGCGCCTCCGATTATTCGGCCGGAACGAAACGCACGGTGGCGATGCAGCGCCAATACGAGAAGACCTCGGCCGCCATCGACGACGCGCTCGGATTCCTCTATACGCAGGGTGTCGGCTACGATGCGGACAAGGTGAGCGCACTCAAGACGCAGGCCGCGAAGCTGCGTGAATCCGCGGCGTCGTTCGCCGATCTCAGGGCCAACAGGGACACGGACGTCGCCGCCGCCTACGCCTCCTATGTGCGCCAGGCGAACCGGTTCGCCGACATGTCCGCCAATCTCGCGGATTCGGCCCAGGCGTTGTCCACGATGAACGACGCCTGCGGGAACACGCCGAGCGGCACCGTGTACGACAGCGACTTCACCGCCCAATACGAGCAGTACATCGCCTCCTGCCGTACGTCGACGGAATCGTTGGCGAAGGCGAAGGCGAAGGTCGTCTCCGAATTCTCCGGCACGCTCACCCAGTCGCTCGACCAGATGGCCGCCGTGGTCGACCAGATCAAGGCGCTCGGCGACATCTCGGCCATCAGCTCGGGTTCGGACCAGGCGCAGCAGCTCCAGACGCTGTCCGCGCAGCTGGTCGACCTCGACGCCTCGTCGGGCGCGATTAACGACTTCCAGGACAAGCTGCGCCAGTCGCGTGAGAACGCGAATCCGTCCACGCTGCTGCAGAAGCTCAACGACGTGCTCAAACAGGGGTATGAGGAGCGCTCCAAGTAAGACGGACGCATCCACGCGGTTCGGCCATGATGCCGATACGATGGTGGCATGAGTGAATCGCAGAAGAACCTGTGGGCCGCGCCGAAGGCGGACGGCCCGTTGCATGCCGTCGTCACTATTCCCGGCAGCAAATCCCTGTCCAACCGGTATCTGATTCTCGCCGCATTGGGGAAGAAACCGGTCACGCTCGTCGGCCTGTTGCGCTCGCGCGACACCGAACTGATGATGGGCGCGTTGGAGGCGCTCGGCGTGACCTGCGCCGTCGACCCGGGCAATGAGACGACCGTCACCGTCACACCGCCCGCCGACGGACGCTTCCATGGCAACGTGGACGTATACTGCGGACTCGCCGGCACGGTGATGCGCTTCGTGCCCGGACTCGCCCTGTTCGCCGACGCCCCGGTGCGGTTCGACGGCGACGAGCAGGCGTATGCACGCCCGATGAAGCCGGTGCTCGACGGATTGGAGCAGTTGGGTGCGACGGTCGAATACCATGGCGAGGAAGGCTTCCTGCCGTTCACCGTCACGCCGCCCGCCGCGCTTCCCGCCGAAGCCGCGCACGTGTCCATCGACGCGTCCGGATCGTCGCAGTTCATCTCCGGTCTGCTGCTCGTCGGATCGCGTCTGCCGGGCGGTCTCACGCTCACGCATACGGGGAAGAAGACGCCGAGCCTGCCGCACATCCGCATGACCGTCGCCGACGTGAACGGCGCCGGGGGAGCGGCCTCGGCCGACGAGGCGGCACGCGTGTGGACCGTCGCGCCGCACGCGCTGCAGCTGCCGGAGCGCGTCGTCGTCGAGCCGGATCTGTCGAACGCGGCGCCGTTCCTCGGCGCGGCGCTCATCGCCGGCGGCACCGTGCGCGTGCCGCATTGGCCGGTCGAGACCACGCAGCCGGGCGGTCTCCTGCCCGGCTATCTGGAGCGCATGGGTGCGACCGTCGCCTTTCCCGAGGAGGACGGCGTGCGCTACTGCCAGGTCACGTCCGACGGCACGATCCGCGGTCTCGGCGATTTCGATCTGACGGCGGCCGGCGAGATCGCGCCGTCGCTCGCCGCGATTCTCGTATTCGCCGACGCGCCGACGCGCATGATCGGCATCGGACATCTGCGCGGCCATGAGACGAACCGTCTGGAGGCGCTCGTCACCGAGATCAGGCGGATCGGCGGCGAGGCCGAGGAGCTGCCCGACGGCATCGCGATTACGCCGGTGCCGCGCGGCGACCTGCACGGCGCGGTGATGGAGTCCTACGCCGATCATCGCATGGCCACGTTCGCCGCGATGATCGGATTGGCGGTGCCCGGCGTGCTCGTAGTCGACGTGGAGACCACGCGCAAGACGCTGCCCGATTTCACGGGTATGTGGCGGGGGCTGCTGGGGGAGTAGCCGTCGAGACAGCCCGGAAGCGAATCGAATACGGGAAGGCCCCTGACCTCCATGATGATGGAGATCAGGGGCCTTCCCGTATGCCGTATCAATCCGTCCCACGGTCTAGGCGACCGGTCGGACGGACCTAGGCGGGCCTAGGCGACGGGACTCACTTGGCGAACTTGTTGCCGTAGGTGTCCTCGCCGGCCTCGGCGATGGCGGCGGACTTGCGGGCGATGGCCAGCTCCTCGTTCGTCGGGATGACGGCGATGACCACGGAGGAATCCGGGGTGGAGATGATGCGCGGCTCCTTGGAGCGGGTCGCGTTCTTCTCCTCGTCCAGCTTCACGCCGAACGGGGCGAGCTTGTCGCACACCATCTTGCGCACGATGTCATCGTTCTCGCCGACGCCGGCGGTGAAGGTGATGACATCGCAGCCGCCCATCTGGTAGGTGTAGTTGCCGATGTAGCTCACGATGCGGTGCACGTAGACGTCGAGGGCCAGCTTGGCGTCCTCGTTGCCCTCGGCCACCAGACGGTGGACCTCGCGCAGATCGCCGAAGCCGGTCATGCCGGTCATGCCGGAGCGCTTGTTGAACAGGGCGTCCAGCTCGTCCACGTTCATGTGGGCGTTGCGGATCAGGTGGAAGACCACGGCCGGGTCGATGTCGCCGGTGCGGCCGCCCATGACGAGGCCTTCGAGCGGGGTGAGGCCCATGGAGGTCTCGACCGGCTTGCCGGACACCTCGGCGGAGGCGGAGGCGCCGTTGCCGATGTGCAGGACGATCTGCTTGAGACCCTCGGCCGGCTTGCCGACGACCTCGGGCACCACGGAGGAGATGAACTCGTGGGAGGTGCCGTGGGCACCGTAGCGGCGGATGTGGTACTGGTCGGCGATCTCCTTGTTCAGCGCGTAGGTGCTGGCGGCCTTCGGCAGCTGGAAGAAGAAGGAGGAATCGAAGACGAAGATCTGCGGCACGTCCGGCAGCAGGGAGCGCATGACCTCGGCGCCCTTGGCCTCAGGGCCGTTGTGCAGCGGGGCGAGGACGGCCAGATCCTTGACCTGGTTGATGGTCTTGTCGGTGACGAGGGCCGGCTTCGGGAAGAGGGAGCCGCCCTGGACGACACGGTGGCCGACGGCGACGATGCCCGCGTCGGACAGCTTCGGGCCGTACTCCTCGAAGAAGCCGAGGACACGCTTCAGACCCTGCTCGTGGTCGTGGATCGGCTCCTCGAGTTCATGCTTCTCGCCGTTGTACTCGTGCTTGTAGTGGCCGTCGATCGGCTCGCCGATCTTCTCGACGAGGCCGGAAGCGAGACCCTCGCCGGTCTCGAGGTCCACCAGCTGGTACTTGATCGAGCTGGAGCCGGAATTGATGACAAGGACGGTTTTCGCCATTGTGGGCATCCTCCATTGTGGTTGTCGTACCGTGAAACACGGCTTTCCAAGTGTTTAGATTACTCGTTGCTTGCTACAAGACACGGTCCTCCCGCCGAATGACGGGAAGACCGTGGGGACGTTCATCGGATCACTGCGCGGTGACGGCGGTGAGGGCGACGGTGTTGATGATGTCCTGCACCAGCGCGCCGCGGCTCAGATCGTTGACCGGCTTGTTGAGGCCCTGCAGCACCGGGCCGATGGCGAGCGCCCCGGAGGAGCGCTGCACGGCCTTGTACGCGATGTTGCCGGCGCACAGGTCGGGGAACACGAACACGTTGACGTGGCCGGCGACGTCGTTGCCCTTGGCCTTCGTGGCGGCCACGGTGGGCGACCAGGCGGCGTCGAACTGGATGGAGCCGACGACCGGCAGGTCCGGGGCCTTCTCCTTGACGAGCTTCGTGGCCTCCTCGACGACGTCGACGTCCGGGCCCTTGCCGGAGCCGAGCGTGGAGTAGGAGAGCATGCCGACCTTCGGGTCGATGCCGAACGACTTGGCGGTCGCCGCCGACTGGATGGCGATCTCGGCGAGCTGCTCGGCGGTCGGGTTCAGGTTGATGGCGCAGTCGGCGAACACGGCCACGTGGTCCTTGAAGCACATGAGGAACGCGCCGGAGACGAGCTTCTGGCCGGGCTTGGTCTTGATGACCTGCAGGGCCGGGCGCACCGTGTTGGCGGTGGAGTTGACGGAACCGGAGACCAGGCCGTCGGCCTGGCCGAGCACGACGAGCATGGTGCCGAAGTAGCTGGCGTCCTTGAGCTGCTTGCGGGCCTGCTCCTCGGTCATGCCCTTCTTGGCGCGCAGCTCGCACAGCTTCTCGACCATCGGCTTGAGGATCTCCTCGTCGTCCATGGACTGGAAACGGGCGCGGTCGAGGTACTTGAGCCCGAGCTCCTTGCCGCGGGCGAGGATGGCGTCCTTCTCGCCGACGATGATGAGGTTCACGGCCTCGCGCTCGAGCAGGAAGTCGGCCGCCTTGATGATGCGGTCCTCCTCGCCCTCAGGCAGGACAATCGTCTTCTTGTTCGTCTTGGCCTTGCCGATCAGGCCGTACTGGAACGCGTAGGGGGTGATCGGGAAGTCGTCGTCCACGTCGAGCGCGGCGAGCACCTCCTCGGTGGGGGCGTTCGCGCGGAAGGTCTCGAGCGCCAGCGTCTTGTTGTCCTCGTCGGTGAACGGCACCTGCGGGATCGTCCACACGGGCAGGCCGTACTTGGCGAGGGTCTGCTTGACGGAGAACGCGTGACGCGGCTCGCAGCCGGTCACGAAGATGCCGAGCACCTTGTTGCCGGCGGCCTCCATGCCTTCGATGGACAGCTTCACGGTCTCGTCCAGCTCGTCCGGCCAACGGTCGATGGTGCAGATGGAGAGGAACACGCCGGCCTGCAGGTCGGCGGCGACGTTCGCGTTGAACTCGTAGGTGGTCGGATCGTTGACGTGCGACTTGTCGGTGCCGACGATGAGCGCCGCGTCCGCGCGGGAGACGGCGAGGGCGTCGTTGAAGGCCCCGACGATGTCGCCGCGGGCGGTCTCCTTGTCGGCGCGCACCTTGTGGATGTCGAGTCCGGTGGACAGGGCGACGCCGAGGCCCGCGTTCGAGGCGGCGAGCAGCACCGGGGTGAAGTGGTCGTGGTTGGACACGGCGGGGCGGAACACCATCGTCTTGTACTTGGAGGTCAGCGCGTTGAGGACGCCGTATGCGACGACGTTGCGGCCATTGGCGCCCTCGGGGCTTGCGATGTATACACGGGTGACGGTCACTGGTGTCAGTCTCCTTTGATGATTCAGTGCGGATGTAGCCACCCCTCATTGTAGCGGCGCTTGTTATCGTTCACGCACGTGTTGCCGTGAAATTCGCGGAAAGTTGCGGGAGAATGCGTCGGAATATACGAATGGGGCCCGGGTATGGAACCCGGGCCCCATTCAGCCCTTACGGGATGCGATCACCTCGTGGAGAGGCGGCGCGTCACTCGTTGTCGCCGGCGGTGGCGGCGGTGGCGGTGATGGCGCCCTTCTCGGAGGTGTTCAGGCCGGAGTACACCCAGTCGGTGTAGTCCGGGTGATCGTAGCCGTTGTCGACCGCGAACTGGAAGGCTTCCAGACGGAAGTCCTCGAGCTTCTTGATCTCATCGGCGTACTTGTCGGCGTCGATCATGCGCAGGGCCTCGGCGGTCAGCTCGTAACGATCGATCTCGTTCACGCGAACCATGTCGTACGGCGTGGTGGTGGAGCCTTCCTCCTCGTAGCCGTGGACGTTGAAGTTGTCGTGGTTCGGACGATCGTAGATCAGGCCGCGCACGTCGTGGGCGTAGGAGTGGTACGCGAACAGCACCGGCTTGTCGGCGGTGAAGATGTCGGCGAACTCCTCGTCGGACAGGGCCTCGTCGTTCTCCTTGGCGGACTGCAGAGCGAGCAGGTCCACCACGTTGACGACCTTGAACTTGATGCCCATGGCCTTGAGCTTGTCGGAGGCGGCCATGATCTCCTGGGTCGGGACATCGCCGGCGGCGGCAAGCACGATCTCGGCCTCATCGTTGGACTTCGCGGTGGAGGCCCAATCCCAAGCGGCGGCACCCTTCTCGAGCTCGGCGCGAGCCTCGTCGAGGGACAGCCAGGTGGCGGCCGGCTGCTTGCCGGCGATGATGGCGTTGATCTTGTTGGTGGACTTGTAGCACTTCTCGGCGATGGCCAGCAGCATGTTCGCATCGGTGGCGAAGTAGATGCCGATGACGTGGTCGTTGTGGAAGCACTTGTTCAGCAGCAGGGAGGTGACACCCGGATCCTGGTGCGAGAAGCCGTTGTGGTCCTGGCGCCAGACGTGGGAGGAGACCAGCAGGTTCATGGACGCGATCGGCTTGCGCCACGGGATCTCACGAACGGTGGCCTCGAGCCACTTGGCGTGCTGGTTGAGCATGGAGTCGATCACGTGCACGAAGGACTCGTAGGAGCTCCAGATGCCGTGGCGACCGGTGAGCAGGTAGCCCTCCAGGAAGCCTTCCATCTGGTGCTCGGACAGCTGCTCGACGACCTGGCCGGAGACGTGCATGTGCTCGTCGACCTCGTCGGAGATGTAGCCGGCGTCCCACTGCTTGTTGGTGACCTCGTAGGAGGCCTGCAGACGGTTGGAGGCGGTCTCATCCGGTCCGAAGATGCGGAAGTCGTGCGGGTTGTTCTTGATGATGTCGCGGGTGTAGACGCCCAGACGACGGGTGGCCTCGAGCTGGCCCCAGCCGTGGCCGTACTTCTCGACTTCCTTGACGGCGTAGTCCTCGAGGTTCGGGAGCTTCAGGTCGTCGCGGATGACACCACCGTTGGCGTTCGGGTTGGCACCGATACGCAGCTCGCCCTTCGGCATGAAGGCGAGGACATCGTCCTTGACGGCGCCGTTCTCGTCGAACAGCTCCTCCGGCTTGTAGGACTCGAGCCAGTTCTTGAGGACCTCGAAGTGGGCCTCGGTGTCGCGGGCGGAGGCCAGCGGCACCTGGTGGGAACGCCAGGAGCCCTCGGTCTTCTTGCCGTCGATGTACTTCGGGCAGGTCCAGCCCTTCGGGGTGCGGAAGATCAGCATCGGGTAGAACGGACGGTGCACGTTGTCGGTGTTGGCCGCGGACTTGATGTCGCAGATCTCGTCCCAGATGGACTCGAAGAGCTCGGCGAAGCGACGGTGGATGGACATGTGGTCCTCATCGTCGAAGCCGGCGACGAACTCGTACGGCTCGTAGCCCATGCCGTGGAAGAACTCGTGGAGCTCCTCGTCGGAGATGCGGGACAGGATGGTCGGGTTGGCGATCTTGTAGCCGTTGAGGTGCAGGATCGGCAGCACGATGCCGTCGGTGCGCGGGTTCACGAGCTTGTTGGACTGCCAGCCGGTGGCCAGCGGGCCGGTCTCGGCCTCACCGTCGCCGACGATGGCCGGGACGAACAGGCTCGGGTTGTCCATGATGGCGCCGTAGGCGTGGGACAGGGCGTAACCCAGCTCGCCACCCTCGTGGATGGAGCCCGGGGTCTCCGGAGCGAAGTGGGACGGGATGCCGCCCGGGTAGGAGAACTGGCGGAAGAACTTCTGAAGACCGGCTTCGTCCTTGGTGATCTTCGGGAAGGTCTCGGTGTAGGTGCCGTCCAGGTAGGACTGCGAGGTGCCGGCCGGGCCGCCGTGGCCCGGGCCCATGATGATCACGGTGTTCTGGCCGTGGTCGGCGATGAAGCGGTTGATGTGGCCGATCAGGAAGTTCAGGCCCGGGGTGGTGCCCCAGTGGCCGACCAGACGGTGCTTGACGTCCTCGCGGGTGAAGGGCTCCTTCATCAGCGGGTTGCTACGCAGGTAGATCTGGCCGATGGAGAGGTAGTTGGCAACGCGCCAGTACTTGTCAACGCCTTCGAGGGCCTCCTCGGAAACCGGAGCGTTCAGCTTCTTCCAAGGGGTGCCAATAACAGGACTCGTCATGTGTACTCCTGTACTCCTGCGCGCCGATCGTGCGATCGTCGCGCGATTGATTATTTCCACTCGGTCGCGGTGCCGTACAGCCTTGCGGTTATGCGGTTTCCGCTCCCAATCACTCGTTATGGTACGAGGACAACACGACTTTTGAACGATTTCTTGCGGGTGTGTTCGGAATTGTTTCGATTTTTGCTGGTTTTGTGTGAATTGCCCGTGCGATTGTGCGCATCAAAAATGCGGCAAGACGAAATGAAAACGTTGGAATATCAATGGAAACAACGCTTTTCGCGCGATGGGGCACGTTCGTTTCGTTATGTTCACTCCCGGCGTGTTGGCCGTGCCGGCATGTGAAGGAAGTGCGTTTTCCGCACATGAAAACGGCCTTTTCCCCTTGTCTCGTTGGACGGGGATAATGGTCCGGCAAGTCATCAAGTTACATCCCGATAAACGTTAGGGGAACATCCATGGCAACAGGTCCTGTGCTCGTCGTCGACTTCGGCGCCCAGTACGCCCAGCTCATCGCCCGTCGCGTCCGAGAGGCCAACGTCTACTCCGAACTCGTGCCCCACTCGATGCCCGTCGACGAGATGCTGGCCAAGGATCCGAAGGCGATCATCCTCTCCGGCGGCCCGGCCTCCGTCTTCGAGCCCGGCGCCCCGCGCGTCGACAAGAAGCTCTTCGAGGCGGGCGTGCCCGTGCTCGGCATCTGCTACGGCTTCCAGGCCATGGCCTACGCCCTCGGCGCCGACGTCGACAAGGCCGCCCTCGGCGAATACGGCAAGACCGAGACCGCGATCGACCACGCCGACGCCATCCTCGCCGGCTCCCCGGCCGAGCAGAGCACGTGGATGAGCCACGGCGTCGCCGTCAAGACCGCGCCCGCCGGCTTCGAGGTCCTCGCCCACACCGAGGGCGCGCCCGTCGCCGCCATGGCCGACGAGTCCCGCAAGCTCTACGGCGTGCAGTGGCACCCCGAGGTCAAGCACACCCCCCTCGGACAGAAGCTCATCGAGACCTTCCTCCACGACTGCGCCGGCCTCGGCTCCGACTGGGACGCCTCCTCCATCATCGAGGACCAGGTCGCGAAGATCCGCGAGCAGGTCGGCGACGCCGAAGTGATCTGCGGCCTGTCCGGCGGCGTCGACTCCGCCGTCGCCGCCGCCCTCGTCCACAAGGCCATCGGCGACCAGCTCACCTGCGTGTTCGTCGACCACGGCCTGCTCAGGAAGGGCGAGGTCGAGCAGGTCAAGCACGACTTCGTCGAGGCCACCGGCATCCGCCTCATCACCGTCGACGCGGCCGACGACTTCCTCGACGCCTTGAAGGGCGTCTCCGAGCCCGAGCGCAAGCGCAAGATCATCGGCGAGAAGTTCATCCGCACCTTCGAGAAGGCCCAGCTCCAGGTCCTCGAGGAGGCCGGCGCCCGCGGCAAGGAAGTGAAGTTCCTCGTGCAGGGCACCCTCTACCCGGACGTCGTCGAATCCGGCGGCGGCGACGGCGCGGCCAACATCAAGAGCCACCACAACGTCGGCGGCCTGCCCAAGGACATCAAGTTCCAGCTCGTCGAGCCCCTGCGCACCCTCTTCAAGGACGAGGTCCGCGCCATCGGCACCGAGCTCGGCCTGCCCGACGAGATCGTCTGGCGCCAGCCGTTCCCCGGCCCCGGCCTCGGCATCCGCATCGTCGGCGAGATCACCCGCGAACGCCTCGACGTCCTGCGCGAGGCCGACGCCATCGCCCGCGAGGAGCTCACCAAGGCCGGCCTCGACCGCGACATCTGGCAGTGCCCCGTCGTCCTCCTCGCCGACGTCCACTCCGTCGGCGTCCAGGGCGACGAGCGCACCTACGGCTCGCCCATCGTCCTCAGGCCCGTCTCCTCCGAGGACGCCATGACCGCCGACTGGTCCCGCGTCCCCTACGACGTGCTCGCCACCATCTCCACCCGCATCACCAACGAATGCCGCCAGATCAACCGCGTCGTGCTGGACTGCACTTCCAAGCCGCCGGCGACCATCGAATGGGAGTGAAATCCGGTGATGGAGCGTTAGCTGCGTTGCTCCTCGGTCGGCGTACCTTCGTACGCCTTCCCTCGGTGCGCCTTGCTACCGCACGCATCACCGGATTCCACGGGTGACGGCGGTCTCCGCACGCATCCCGCGATTCCCCGGTGAGGTGAGAGGGCCCGGAACGTTTCCGACGTTCCGGGCCTTTTTGAATGTGGCGTGAACGACGACACGGGAAAGGCGCGTCGGCGGGAGAGTGTTACTAGTCTGTCACTGTCCGCGGTTTGCGGGAACAACCCGGCGGACGCGGGAAGAACGAGAGACAAGAGAAGTAGAGAAGAACAGTGGCACGTCGGCATTTCGTCGGATTGGACGGCATCAAGGGACTCGCCCTCATCGCCATCATCCTGTATCACTGCGAGCAGTCATGGCTGCCGGGAGGATTCTACGGCGTGGACGTGTTCCTCACCGTGTCCGGATTCCTGGCCGTGAGCGGCATGTTCACCCGGTTGAACGCGGGGGAGGGACTCGGCCTCGAGGAGTACTGGCCCAGGCGTTTCGCGCGCCTCTACCCGGCGCTCGTGCTCATGGTGCCCGCCGTCTGCACCGCCGCATGGCTGCTCGACGGGGACCTGCTCGTCCGCATCCGCGACCAGATCGTCACCGTGGCGCTCGGGTGCTACAACTGGTACGCCATCGCCAGCGGCAACAGCTACTTCGGCCAGATGAACCCGCAGCTGCTGCGGCACCTGTGGTTCGTCTCCGTGCTCATGCAGCTCTACCTCGTCACGCCGCTCCTCGCATGGATCATGCACCGCCTCCGGCGCAGCCGCTGCTCCGTGCTCGCCCCCCTCGCCCTCGCCGTGGGAAGCGCCCTGTCGATGAACCTCCTGTACAAGCCCGGCGCCGACCCCACGCGCGTCTACTTCGGCACCGACACGCACGCCACCGGCTTCATGCTGGGCGTCGCCCTCGCCTGGATCGTCGCGAACCGCCGCGTCGCCACCGGCGACCGTCTGCCGTGGATCGTGCGCGCCCGGCGCGTCCTCGCGCCCGCCGTCGCCTTCATCGCCGCGATCGCGCTCATCGACATGGCCTTCCGCGGCGACCAGGGCGCCGACGCGTTCCGATGGGGCATTCCGCTCGCCAGCGTGCTCGCCGTGCTGCTCATCGCCGGCACCGTGCAGACCGATTCGTGGATGCAGTCCCAGTTCGTGTTCCGCCCGCTCGCCCTCCTCGGCCGTTACTCCTACGGCCTGTATCTCTGGCATTGGCCGGTGTGGCTCATCGTCTCCGCCGCGCTGCCGCGTCTCGCGCCCGGACGGGACATGCGTCCATGGGTGCTGCCGGTCACGCTCGCCGTCGCCATCCTCGCCACCGCCGTCTCGTGGATCCTCGTCGAACGTCCCGCGGCGGTCGGCGGCGTCGCCTCGATCGTCGTCCCCCTGGGCTTCGTCACCTGGAGGAGCTTCGTGCGCATCGTCGTCTCCTGCGTCGTCCTCCTGTCCGTGATCGTCGGCGGCGTGTACGCCGTACGGGACGCGCCGGAAAGGACCTCCGTCGAGATCGCGCTCGAACGGCAGGCCGCGCGCTTCGACGCCGAACGGGCGCTCGGCCGCGCCCAGGCCCCCGCGCCGCGCAGACCGGCGCACACCATGCCCGCCGGCGACGACATCACCGCCATCGGCGACTCCGTCATGCTCGCCGGTGCCAAAGGCATGCAGCGGGTGTTCCCCGGCATCGACATCGACGCGCAGGTGTCGCGCTCCAGCTTCGCCGGCATCGGCATCGTGTCCGGCAAAGGCGACGGGCTGCGCCAGTGGGTCGTGCTCGGCCTCGCGACCAACGGCCCCATCCCGCCCGAACAGCTCGACCGCTACCTCGACATGATCGGCCCCGACCGGGTGCTCGTGCTCGTCAACGCGCATGGCGACCGCTCGTGGATCCCGTCGAACAACCAGCTCCTCGCCGACTTCGCCGCCGGGCATCCCGGCAACGTGCTCGTCGCCGACTGGGACGCGATGGCCACCGCCAACGCCGACCACCTCGCCGCGGACGGCATCCACCCCGACGGCGGCGACATCTACGCGCAGGCCATCCGACGGTCCATCGACGCATGGATCGCCGCCGGGCACTGAACCCGCGCGACGCGTGCCCGCGGAGCAGGTCGGCTATGGCCATTACACTTAGTTTTCGTCCATTGATAACTGCAAACAACGTTTGGGAGATACGGTGAGCGCAATCCTCGAAGGGAAGCCCGACAAGAACCTTATTCTCGTCACGGGAAGGATTCATCCGAAACTCGCGCAGGACGTCGCCGACCAGCTCGGCATCGACGTGCTCGAAACCACCGCATACGACTTCGCGAACGGCGAGATGTACGTGCGCTACACCGAATCGGTCCGCGGCGCCGACGTGTTCGTGCTGCAAAGCCATTACCAGCCGATCAACAAGGCGATCATGGAGCAGCTCATCATGATCGACGCGTTGAAGCGCGCCTCCGCCCGCTCCATCACCGCCGTCTGCCCGCTGCTCGGCTACTCCCGTCAGGACAAGAAGCACCGCGGCCGCGAGCCCATCTCCTGCCGCCTCATCTTCGATCTGCTCAAGACCGCCGGTGCCGACCGCATCATGTCCGTCGACCTGCACGCCGCGCAGTCCCAGGGCTTCTTCGACGGTCCCGTCGACCATCTCATCGCCATGCCGGTGCTCGTCGACTACATCCGCGACCGTTTCCAGGGCCAGCTCGACAACGTCGCCGTCGTCTCCCCGGACGCCGGCCGCATCCGCGTCGCCGAGCAGTGGGCGCAGCGCCTCGGCGGCGGCCCGCTCGCCTTCGTGCACAAGACCCGCGACATCACCCGTCCGAACCAGGCCGTCGCCAACCGCGTCGTCGGCGACGTCAAGGGCAAGGACTGCGTGCTCGTCGACGACCTCATCGACACCGCCGGCACGATCGCCGGCGCATGCAAGGTGCTGCGCGAGGCCGGTGCGAAGTCCGTCACCGTGGTCGCCACGCACGGCGTGCTGTCCGGTCCCGCCGTCGAACGCCTCAAGGAGAGCGGCGCCCGCGAGGTCGTCCTCACCGACACCGTGCCGATCCCCGAGGAGAAGCGCTGGGACGGACTGACCGTCCTGTCCATCGCCCCGCTGCTCGCCGGCGCCATCCGCGCCGTGTTCGAGGACGGCTCCGTGGCCGAGCTGTTCGACACGTACCCCGAGCACCATGGCCAGGGTTTCCTTTTCGCCTGACCTTATGGTATAAATAAACACTTGGCGGCGAACGCCGCCGGTCCCCCATGGTGTAATGGCAGCACACGGGCCTTTGGAACCCTTTGTCTTGGTTCGAATCCAGGTGGGGGAACGCCTACACCGCGCAGACGGCCGTCCGGCACATCCGGGCGGCCGTCTATCGTTAGGTGCTGGAACAGATGACACGCCAAGTGAAGGGAACGACACGCATATGGCATCTTCGGCAGTGACCGCCGCAATCATCCTCGCCGCGGGGGAAGGCACCCGCATGCGCTCCAAGAAGCCGAAGGTGCTGCACGCCTTCGCCGGCAGGACCTTCCTCAACCGCGTCATGGACTCCGTCAAGGCGCTCGATCCGGACACACTCGCCGTGGTCGTCCACTTCCAGGCCGAGCGCGTCGCCGCCGCGGCCCGCTCCTATGACGAGGACGTCACCATCGTCAACCAGGACGACATCCCCGGCACCGGCCGCGCCGTGCAGTGCGCGATGGCGCAGCTCGCCGAGAACGGCCCGCTGACCGGCCCCGTGCTCATCGCCGCCTCCGACATGCCGTTGCTCGACTCCGACACGCTCGCCAAGCTCGTCGCGTTCCACAACGAATCCGGCAACGGCGCCACCGTCCTGACCACCGTGCTCGACGATCCGACCGGCTACGGCCGCATCATCCGCGACCGCGAGGGCAACGTGCTGCGCATCGTCGAACAGAAGGATGCGAACCGCAGCGAACTCGCCGTGCAGGAGGTGAACACCTCCGTGTACGTGTTCGACGCCGAACTGCTCGCTCGCGCCATCGCCGACCTCAAGTCCAACAACGCGCAGGGCGAGTTCTACCTCACCGACGCGCTGGAGACCGCCCGCGCCGACGGCAAGGTCGGCGCGTTCACCGCCCCCGACCCCCTGAGCGTCGAAGGCGTCAACGACCGCGTGCAGCTCGCCGCGCTCGCCAAGGCGCACAACCGCCGCGTGTGCGAGGCGTGGATGCGCGCCGGCGTCACCATCCTCGACCCGGAGACCACGTGGATCGAGGACGACGTCGAGATCGGCCGCGACGCGACCATCCTGCCCGGCACGTTCCTCCAAGGCCACACGGTCATCGGCGAGGAGGCGGTCGTCGGACCGTACTCGACGCTCATCGACGCGACCATCGACGCCGAGGCCGTCGTCGAACGCTCCCGCGTGCAGGAATCCCACATCGGCCGCGCCACCAACATCGGCCCGTGGACGTACCTGCGCCAGGGCAACGACTTCGGCGAGGAGGCGAAGGCCGGCGCCTTCGTCGAGATGAAGAAGGCGCACATCGGCAACGGCACCAAGGTGCCGCACCTGAGCTACGTGGGCGACGCGCAGCTCGGCGACCATACGAACGTTGGCGGCGGCACCATCACCGCCAACTACGACGGCGTGCACAAGAACCGCACGACGATCGGCGCCGGCTGCCACATCGGCGCCGGCAACCTGCTCGTCGCGCCCGTGGAGGTCGGCGACAACGTCACCTCCGGCGCCGGCTCCGTCATCCGCCACGCCGTTCCCGACGACACGATGGTGTACTCGGAGAACACGCAGCACAACGTCGAAGGCTGGAAGCCCGCCTGGGAGCGCTGACCGGCGTCCGTGGGCGTATCGGCCATTATTCCGACCATTCCGGCGATTCCGACCATTCAGATCACGCAACAGACACGAGGAGATTCATGACCGCACTGCAGTCATCCATCGACGACATCCGCATCGCCGCCGAGGCGGCCGACCGCGTCAAGGCGACCGACATCGTCGCCTACGACGTGACCGGACCGCTCGGCATCACCGACATCATGATGATCGCCGGCGCATCCAACGAGCGCCAGGTGCTCGCCGTCGCCGAGGAGATCGAAAAGGATCTCTACCTCAAGTGCGACGGGCGCAAGCCGCGCGACCGCGAAGGCCTCACCGAAGGCCAGTGGGTGCTGCTCGACTACGGCGACTACGTGATTCACGTGATGCACGAGGAATCCCGCGAGTTCTACGGACTGGAGCGTCTGTGGCGCGACTGCCCGCAGATCGACCTGGAGCTCGCGCACCCGGAAAGCGCCGAATGATGGTCCGCCACGTCCGATCCGTCTTCCTCGTGCGTCACGGGCGCACCTCCTACAATGCGGCGCACAAGCTGCAGGGGCAGGTCGACATCCCGCTTGACGCCGTCGGCCGGTGGCAGGTCGTCCAGACCGCGGCCGCGCTGAAGTCGCTGTACGTCGACCGGCGTCCGGAGGTCACCGGACGTCTCATCGTCTCCTCCGACCTGAGCCGCGCCCACGCCACCGCGCAGGCGTTCGCCGACGCGCTCGGCGGCCCCCGGGCGGGCGTCGAGGTGCATGACGACGAGCGCGTGCGCGAACGCAGCTTCGGCGAATGGGACGGCCACGCCGTCGCCGAACTCGCCGAACGCTACCCGGAGGACTTCGCCTCATGGCGCATGCATGGCGGCGGCGAACTCAAGTACGGCGCCGAACCCAAAAGCCACGTGGGCATGCGTGGCATGGAGGCGCTGAACGACTGGGCCACGCGCGCGGGGGAGGACACCGACCTGTTCGTGTTCTCCCACGGCGCGTGGATCGCGCAGACCCTGCAGACCCTGCTCGGGCTGGACAAGGTGGATCCCACGTTCGCCACGGTCGTCTCGATGCGCAACGCGCATTGGGTGCGGCTCGCGCTGATGGACATGCCCGACGGCACGTTCCGTTGGCGTCTCGCCGAATACAACCATGGTCCGGCCATCGCGGACACGCCCGAATGGGAGAAGGAACGC
This sequence comes from Bifidobacterium sp. LH_424, assembly GCF_056356895.1. Classification (NCBI taxonomy): domain Bacteria; kingdom Bacillati; phylum Actinomycetota; class Actinomycetes; order Bifidobacteriales; family Bifidobacteriaceae; genus Bifidobacterium; species Bifidobacterium sp. LH_424. The sequence goes on along the minus strand of NZ_JBKEVC010000003.1, from coordinate 21,309 downwards.
TGACGTGGCGCGATTGTCGTCCGCGTGCCGCAAACGCGACACGCGGACGACACGCGTATTTGCCTGAAACGGTTCTTCGTCGTAATGTATACGAGGTTCGCACGGCGGGCTGATAAATGAATACGGGGCTATGGCGCAGCTGGTAGCGCATCTCCATGGCATGGAGAGGGTCAGGGGTTCGAATCCCCTTAGCTCCACGAAACGCGATGATTCGAATGACTTCGATGATGGCGTTCACGGATAAATGAATACGGGGCTATGGCGCAGCTGGTAGCGCATCTCCATGGCATGGAGAGGGTCAGGGGTTCGAATCCCCTTAGCTCCACAGATACGGCGAAGGCCCGCAGGATTGGTTTCCTGCGGGCCTTCGTGTTGTTTTTCGGCGTATCCGTGTATCGGCGGCGCTTACGCCGAGCGCCCTCCCAGTCCGACGTGGCCGGACCGGGAGGGCGCTCGATGGTGCCGATGAACCGTCAGTTCGTGGCGCCGGAACCGGTGTCGGTCGAACCGGATCCGGTCGAACCGGAGGACGAACCCGACGTGCCGCCGGACGATTCGGAGCCGCTCGTACCCGAGCCGCTGGAACCGGACGAGGACGACGAGCCGGAGCCGGAGGACGTGCCGCCGGACGATTCGGAGCCGCTCGTACCCGACGAGGACGAGCCGTTCGAACTGCTCGAACCTGAGGAGGACGACGAACCGGACGAGGAGGAACCGGACGACGAGGAGCCGCTCGTGCCCGAGGACGAGCTGGAGCCGGATGTGCCGGAGGATGACTCCGAACCGGAGGACGAGCCGGACGTGCCGGACTTGCTGCCGGACTTCGTGCTGCCGGTGCCGTCGGTCGTGTCGGTGTCCGTGCCGTCGGTCGTGTCGTAGCCGTACTGGTCGCTCGGCTTCTCCGGCTTCGTCGGCGTCTCCTGCGTGGTCGTGTCGGTGTCCGTCGTGGTCTTGGACGTGGAGGACGGGCTCACGATGTCACGCACCACGGAGTCGGTGCCATGGCCGTTGGTGAACAGCATGACCACGCCGGCGGTGATCGCCACACCCACCAGGCCGCTCACCACGGAGACGATGATGGCCATGCGCTTCGGGTCGATCTTGCGCTTGCCGCGCAGCTCGGCCACGTTGTAGGTGCTGGTGTTCGTCGCGGGCGCCGTCCTGCCGGCCGCCGGCGGCAGCGGCACATCGCCGATGCCGAGAGTACGGCCCTTCCCGCCCGCTTCGAGCACATCGGTGGCGTTGAAGCGCCCGATGACGGTCTCGTCGCCGGTGTCCGCGGCGGCCGCGTCTTCCGCGGTGGCCGTGCCGTTCGTCTTGGTGTCGTCGGCGTCGTCAGCCGAGTCGGCGGCGGACTCGGCGTCGCCGTCCTTCTTGTCGGCGGAATTGCCGCTCAACGGATTGACCTCCTGGAGCTTCTCTCCGGAGGCCTTGAGGATCGTGCCGTAGATGTTCGAAGCCAGCGTGGAGATCACGTAACTGGCCGCCGCGCCGATGACCGAGCCCGCGATGCCGATCTTCGCGGACAAGAGGAACGAGGTGACGGCGGCAAGCGATCCCGCGATGATCTGCGACATCGATATGCCTTGGAAAAACTTCTTCACGAAGATAGAACGTACCCAAAACCGCTGGGAATAGTCTGTGGCGTCCACGAAAGACTCAGAATGCTTACATGTGTGCGGGAATCTCCACACAAGCGACATGTCGGCGTCACATGGACGCGCCGGCATGCCCGTGGTTCAGTTGCGGTGCAGCGAGTGGCGCGTCGGCCTGAAGACGGACAGCAATACGGCCGTGAAGATCAGCGCGAACCCGACCAGCGAGCTCCACGTGATCCGCTCGCCCCAGAACAGGGCGGAGAACGAGACAGCGAACAGGCTTTCCGTGCACATGATGATCGATGCCTGCGAGGCGGGTACGTGCGCGAGGCCGATGTTCTGCATGATCTGCGCGCTCATCGTCGCCCCGAGGAACAGGTAGAGGACGCTCGCCACCACCGGCGGTGCCAGCCACGCGGTGGTCGGCGCGGGCTCGGTGAACGCTGCGCCCGCGACGAACAGCACGCCGGCCACCGCGAACTGCACGAAGGTGACGGCGATCGGGTCGAAGCGTTTCGCATATACGCCGAGGCAGGTGAGGTTGAACGAGAAGACGACGGCCGTGCCGATCGTCAGCCAGTCGCCGGCGGACAGGGACAACGTCATGCCGTTTTTGAGCGAGACGAATCCCACGCCGACGAGGCAGATCACGCCGGCCACCAGGTTGATGGCCCTCGGCCGGACGCGGGAGACGATCCACGTGGCGAACGGCGTGAGCACGCAGTAGGCGGCGGTCAGGAACGCGCTGCGCCCCGGGTCGATCGTCTGCAGCCCCGTCATCTGCGTGACCATCGTGCCCCAATAGGTGACGCCCACCACGAGCGCCGGTATGATGATCGACCGGTTGAGCGCCGGAAGGATATGCCGGTGGAACAGGGCGAGCATGCACGCGCTGGCGCCCGCCATACGCAACGCCATCAGCCATTGCGGCGTGATCGCGGTCATCGCCACCTTGGCGAGCAGATAGCTGCCGCCCCACAGCGCCGCGCATGCGAGCAGCATGATGCGCGCCAGATTCGGCGGGAACGAGCGCGACCAGCGACTGCGCAGCGCATTGAACCGTTCGACCATCCGCATACCCGTCTCGCCGCCTTTCCCTCGATTCGCGCCGACCGTTCGCACCGGCGTCGTCCGCTCATACGATACGGCCCGCGCGGCCGTGACATGCCCATGTGTGCATGCTCACAGCGGACGTCGGCCGGGCGCGGCGGGGGAGTGGGTAAGGTGGGGTGCGGATACAACCGTCCGTTGCAACGAAAGGACACTGCCATGGCAACGATCACCGCCGAAATGAAGACCTTCATCGAGAACAATCTGGGCTGGATCTCCACCGTCTCCAAGGACGGCCAGCTCGACCTCGGCCCGAAGATGAGCCTGTTCGTGCTCGACGACAACCACATCGCCTACCACGAGCGCACCGCCGGCCAGGCCTACGAGAACCTCAAGAACGGCTCCCCGCTGGTCATCGCGTTCGCGAACCTCGCCGAGAAGAAGGGCTACCGCTTCCGCGGCACCGTGACCCTGCACTCCGACGACGCCATCTACGAGGAGCAGGTCAAGGTCGCCGAGGAGAAGGGCACCAAGAAGCCGGCCGTCATCCCGGTGCTCGAAGTCACCGAGATCCAGAACCTCGCCTCCGGCCCCACCGCCGGCAAGACCATCGAGAAGGACTGAGCCTTCTGGCCCACGTTCCGTTTCCCGTTTTCGCAGGGCCCTGGTCCGATTGATCGCTTCCGCGCATCGGACCGGGGCCCTGTCTCGTATTACGGCCGATCAGGCGGGTTGGATGCTGATCCGGCCTCCGAGCGCGCGAACCACCTTGACGATGGTCTGGAAGCTTGGATTGTCGATGCGTATCGAGCCGCTGCGATAGGAGAGGACGGATATGTCGTTTCTGGATTATCTGTGTGATGTGACCGAAGTGGTTCCGCTGGACGGATACAAATTGAGGGTCGTCTGCTCCGACGGGGCGCGGGGCGTGTTCGACATGTCGAAATACCTCGATGAAGGCGACTTCCGTGCATTGCGGAACCAGTCGGTTTTCCGGGGTGTCCGATTGGTGGCCGGAGCCCCCACGTGGCCGAACGGCATGGACATCGCCCCCGAGCGTGTCCGCTCCGACATGATCGTCGACTGACGCGGCGAAACGGAACCGCTCGGACGCGAAACTCAGCGGGTCATCGTTTCCGCGAACGGATGACGATGTGGCGGCCGGCGGCGTCGGTGGTGGCGAACAGATAGGCGTCGCCGCCGTCCTTGAGCTTGAGCTTCTTCCTCAGCACGGCGACCGGGAGCGGGAAGTTGCGCGTCGCGATGTTCGCGTGCGTGAGCCCGTCCGTGAGTTTCCTCAGCTCCTTCTTGTTCATCGTGGCGACCGCGTCGATTTCGAACGCGCGGCCGGGGAAATCCTCGATAGGATTCCCGGAAACGAACAGGTGGCTGTCGCGTGCGACCGGAGCCACGGCGAAGCGGCGTGCGAGCAGGGCGAAGCAGCCAGCCTTCATGATCGACGCGTTCGGCTCGTACAGGTACCGCCACGAATCGGGCTCGGCGGGGTCGGCGGTGCGGCCGCCTTGTCCGGGTGCGTCACCGGCCGTCGTTTCACCGCCCGTCCTCTCAACGGTAGCGCCGGTATCGGCTGCGGTGTCGCGGCCGTCGTCGTCCGCGTCGAACTCCAACGCCCGCCCGTCGTTCACGCAGAGGACCCGCGGCGCGGCGCACGCGTCGCGGCCGATGACGAGCAGCAGCTCCTTGCATTCGTTGGCGACGGACACGATATGCACCTCATGCACGAGACCCGCGAAATCGGCGACCGTCTTATGCCAGTCGAGCATCGGGGAGAGCTTCACCATCACGTGCGGCGCGACGGCGAGCAGCCGATTGATGAGCCCCAGCACGTCCGGCGTGCAGTCGGCAATCGCGTACGTGCGTGCGCCGTGCGCGTCGCGTCGCGCCGGATCGAGGAACGCCATCGTCGCCGCATCGTCCGGCAGCGTCGCGAGATAGACGGCCGCGTCGTCGTTCACGACGCGCGCGTGCGCGAGCCCCAGCGCGGGCAGGTTGTGCGCGGCCAGTTCGCACAGATGCTCCTGCCGCTCCACGTAGACCGCGCGGTCGAACGCGCGCGCCATGTACGAGAGATCAACGCCGAAACCGCCGGTGAAATCGATCAGCGTCGTCGGCTCGCCCGCCGCGGCGTTCCCGGCGGCCGCATCGCCGTCACCGCCCGCGATGATCCGCCGCGCGACGTCCGCCTTGTAGCGCGCCGTCGCCTCCGACGAGCACTGCTCCATCGCCAGGTGCGGCGGGTAGACGACGTCCTCGCACGCCGCCCAACCGGGCAGCTTCACGCGCGCCGTCCGGAATCCGGCGATCTGCTCCAGCGCGGCCGTGAGATCCACGTCCGGCCCCGGCTTCGCGTGCAGCGCGAGGTCGCGCACGTCCTCATCCCTATGCGCGCGGGCGAAGGCGCGCGTGGCATCCGAAATCAACACCGCTCCATTGTACCGGCGGTCCGGCGCGTCGCAGCGGCGGCAGCGGCGTGCATGTGGGAAGCTGGGACGTGGATGGCGGCACGGCCGCAGGCGACGGAAAGGACCGACGATGATCGACGAGATCGTGATGCTCAGGCACGGACGCACGAACTACAACCTCCAACGCCGATTGCAGGGGCAGATCGACATCCCGCTCGACATCGTCGGCCAATGGCAGGCCGACCAGTCCGGCCTCGCGCTCGCCGCCCGCTACTACTGGGCGAAGGTGAGCCGCCTCGCCGACGACCCCGCGTCGATCCCGCAGCCGGGGCCCGAGGCGAGGGAACGGACCCGCACGTTCGAATACGAGGAGGCCCCCGCCGCACGCCGCCGCATGGCCGTCATCAGCTCCGACCTGTTCCGCGCCATGCAGACCGCGCACGCCTTCGCCGACATCCTCGGCCTTCCCGTCACGCCCGACCCGCGTCTGCGCGAACGCTCCTTCGGCCAGTGGGAGGGCCTGACCCGCGACGAGGTGCGCGCGGTGGACGCCGAAGCCTACGCCTCATGGAAGCGGCATGAGGGCGGCGAGACCGCCTACGGGGTGGAAAGCCGCCGTGCCGTGGGGGAGCGCGGCGCGAAGGCCGTGCGCGACATCATCGCCGACCCCGCCTATGCGGGCGAGCGGCCAGTCACGCTGATGCTCGTCGGCCACGGCTCGTGGATCGTCGCGACGATCAGCGAACTGCTCGGACTCGACCCGGACGGCATGAACGCGGTCGGCTCGATGCGCAACGCCTGCTGGAGCCGTCTCGCCGTACGTCACACGGTCAACGGGAGGCCCGCGGCCGAGCCGATGTTCGACCTCGTCGAGCACAACCAGGGTCCCGCCGTCGCGAACCTCGGCGACTGGGAGAACGGCCCCGCCGAATTGAGGGGCCCGCACATGCCCGACTGGCAGCCGATTAACTGGTGACGGCGCCGGCCGTGACGTCTCGCGAATTCACCGTGAATTCAACCGCAATGGCGATATCCGTTGGCGCACGTCCCGCACATGGGACTAGACTTGTCGAGGTTTTCGGGGCGGGCCCCGATCGGACGGACATGGCGAAAGGCGGGTGAAGAGACGATGTTGAGGATGTTCAGCACCATTAACGGCCAAGTGGAGCGGGTCGACAAACCGGAGAACGGCTCATGGCTGTGCCTGAGCGAACCCACCGACGTGGAGCTCGCCACCGTCGCCTCCGAAACCGGCGTCGACCTCGCCGACCTGCGCGCGCCGCTCGATGACGAGGAACGCTCCCGCGTCGACGTCGAGGACGACTACACGATGGTCATCGTCGACATCCCGACCGTCGAGGAACGCGGCGGACGCGACTGGTACGAGACCATCCCGTTGTCGATCATCGTCACCGAGCATCTCATCATCACCGTGTGCATGCAGGACACCCCCGTGCTCCACCCGTTCATGGAAGGCACGATTCGCGGGTTCAACACGTACATGCGCTCGAGGTTCATCCTGCAGATCCTCTACCGCAACGCCACCATGTACCTGCGCTACCTGCGCATCATCGACCGCGAAAGCGACAAGCTCGAACTCAAACTGCGCCACTCCATGCAGAACCGCGAGATCGTGATGCTCATGGAGCTCTCCAAGACGTTGGTCTACTTCACAACCTCCCTCAAATCGAACGAGATCGTGATGGAGAAGCTCACCACCCTGCAGCGCATCAAGCAGTACCCGGACGACGAGGACCTGCTCGACGACGTCATCACCGAGAACAAGCAGGCCATCGAGATGGCCAACATCTACAGCGGCGTTCTCGCGAACATGACCGACGCGTTCGCCTCGATTGTGTCCAACAACCTGAACAACGTGATGCGCATCTTCACGATCATCTCCATCACGCTGTCCATCCCGACGCTCATCTTCTCCATGTACGGCATGAACTTCCAGGACGGCATGCTCGGCATGCCATTGACCGACAAATCATGGGGCTTCGCCGTCATCATCCTCATCTCCGTGGCGCTGTCCGTCGCCGTCACCTGGTTCCTCACCCGTTCGCGCATGTTCAAGTGAGACGCCGCATGGCAGCCATCCGCAACCGAACCGATCGCCCGCGGCGTTACCATGCGAGCCGCCGGCCGGGCGCGCGCACGTGCGTCACGCGGGGCCTCGCCGCCGCGCTGACGGCGCTCGCGCTCGTCGCGACGGCGGGCTGCGGCGGCGCCCCCTCCACGGTGAGACAGCCGGACGGCCCCACCATCGCGATCGGCGTCGCCGCCGACGAGCCGGGACTGTCACGCTGGCATGACGGCGGCTACGGCGGATTCGAGGTCGAGATCGCCCGATACGTCGCCAAGAGACTCGGATACGCGAACAAGCAGATTGTCTTCAAACAGGTCGAACCCTCCAACCGCCTCGAACTGCTCGCCGACGGTACCGTCGACATGGTCGTCGCCGGCATGCCGATGCCCGCCGGCGACGGGAACGACGACGGCGACGGCCGGGACAGTGGCGGCAAGGACGGCGGTACGGGCGAGAACGGCGTCGTCTCCGACAGTCACGCCAGCTACGCCGGACCGTACCTGACCACGCGGCAGGGACTGCTCGCACGCCCCGACGATGCCGGAGGCATCGGCGACGTCGCCGCGCTCGCCGGCAAGTCCGTTTGCACGGTCGCCGGCAGCGGCGCGAAGGACGCGTTGCTCGCCGTCGCGCCGCGGGCGAAGACGCGCGAACGCGACACCTATCCGCAATGCGTCACCGATCTCATGGTCGGCACCGCCGACGCGATCGCCGGCGACGCGGTCACGCTCGCCGGACTCGCGCGCGACGAAGGCGGCACGCTCACGGAGCGCGTGACGGGCGTGCGCTACGGGAGCGTGCGCTACGGCATCGCCGTGCAGGCCGGGGCCGTCACGCTCGCCGCCGACATCGCCGAGGCGCTCGGCGACATGCGCGCCGACGGCTCGTACCGCGCCGCGCTGGACGCGCTCGCCGACGCGACCGGTTGGCGGCCGGCGCGGTAGGCGGTAGTCCGTGAGGTAGGTAGTCCGTGCGATAGGGCACGATGACCGTATTCCGTCGACGATCCGTCGACGTTTCCCGAGAACGACAGCAGACAGCTAAGGAGACCGTTCATGCGACGTGGACCGCTTCAGGCGGGCGAGAAGGTGCAGTTCACCGACCGCAAGGGCAAGAAGATCACCGACCAGATCGTCGCCGGAGGCAGCACACAGACCGAGCACGGTCTGATCCTGCACGACGACGTGATCGGCCGCACCGAAGGCGTGGTCGTCACCACCGTCACCGCGAAACGCGAGGCGCAGGTCAACGCCCTCCACCCGGAACGTGACGCCGGCAAGCCGTGGAAGGCGGCGCGCGCGATCGGCGGCTGGCAGTACGCGGTGATGCGCCCGCGTCTCGCCGACTACGTGCTGTCCATGCCGCGCGGCGCGCAGATCATGTACCCGAAGGACATCGCGCAGGTCATCCAGCTCGGCGACATCCGCTCCGGGCACCGCGTGCTCGAATCCGGCGCCGGATCGGGCGCGATGAGCGTCAACCTGCTCGACGCGGTGGGGGAGACCGGCGGGCTCACCACCATCGAGCTGCGACCCGACTTCGCGCGCGTCGCCGAGGCGAACGCCACGCTCTACTACGGCGGAAAGCCCGCGTGGTGGGACCTGAGGACCGGCGACTTCGACACGGTGGCGGCCGGGCTGCCCGAACACCACTATGACCGGATCATGCTCGACATGCTCGACCCGTGGAACCGTCTCGAACAGGCGTGGCGGGTGATCGCGCCCGGCGGCGTGCTCGTCGCCTACATCACCACGACCACGCAGATGAGCCGCATGGTCGAGGCGCTGCGCGAATCCGGGCGGTGGACGGAGCCGGCCGTGCAGGAGACGCTCGAACGCAGCTGGAAGGTCGCCGGCCTCGCTGTGCGCCCCGACCACCAGATGATCGGCCACACCGGCTTCCTCGTCGTCGCGCGCGCCATGGCCGACGGCTTCACCGCGCTGAAGAAACGCGACCGCCCCGCCAAGGACACCGTCACCGACGTGGACGAGATGACCGCCGAGGAGCGCGAGGCGCAGCTGGAGGACCTCGAGCTGCGCGACATCTCCGACCGCAAGCTGCGCAAGGTGCTGCGCGACCTCGACCGGCAGGTGGGCTCGCTCGACGTCTGATATGGCGTGCGGGCCGATTGTGCGGTCGAAATCGTGCGGGGTGATGATGACGCGTGGGCGTGCGCGGGGACGTATAATCGACTGATGTATTCGTGAGCGCTTACGTGTGTGTGACGCGCGAGCCGAGGGACAAACGAGGCTGGGAGGCCCAACGTGGGAGTCAATCCGAACAAGGTCGCGAAGCGGGCCAAAGGCTACGGCCACATCCTGATCGTCATGCGGCACGCGAAGGCGGAGCCGTTCGGTGCCGAGGGCGACTACGGCCGTGAGCTCACGTCCAAGGGGCTCAAGCAGGCGAAGAAGGTCGCCAAGGGGCTCGCCGAGATGAAGCTCGTGCCCGACGCCATCGCCTGCTCGGCCGCCACGCGCGCCCGCCAGACCCTGGGCAAGATGCTCAAGACCTTCGGCGACAAGCCCAAGGTCGACTACCATCAGAGCCTCTACGACGGCGGCATGCAGGCCGTGTTCGACGAGCTCACGCACGTCAAGGACAAGGCGCGCGTGCTCATGGTGCTCGGCCACGAGCCCACCGTCTCGATCGCCAGCCAGTGGCTCGCCTCCTCCGAATCCGATCCGGAACGCCTCGACCTGCTCAACCTGGGACTCCAGACCGCGGGCGTCGTGATCTTCGGCTCCGACAAGCCGTTCAAGCAGTGGCAGGTGCACTCCGGCGACCTGCTCGCCGTGATGAGCTCCTCCGACTTCGACTGAGCGCCCTCGCCGGGGCGGGCGCGGACGGACGCGGCCGGTATCGCAACCGGTATCGCAACCGGTATATGGTCATGGCGGCGCAGGAACGACGCGGGCGGCGTATACTCGCCGCTCGTGTATTCGTCCGGTTGCCAAGCGCTCGTTGAACAAGGTCGGGAAACGGCGCTATAAAGCCGATTGATAGCGACACTTAACCGTCGCTGATGACCCTGTTTGCGGATGTGTTTGATAGGCTGGGCGGGTTGAAAAGCCGTTTCGTTAACGCTAGCAGTATGGAGGATTCATGGCTGCACTCACGTCCGTGTCCGGATTCCCGCGCATCGGTCAGAACCGAGAGCTGAAGAAGATCATCGAGGCCTACTGGAAGGGCAACGCCACCCTCGACGAGGTGCACGCCACCGCCAAGGAGCTCAGGGCCAAGCACTGGAAGCTCCAGGCCGCCGCCGGCGTCGACCTCATCCCGAGCAACGACTTCAGCTACTTCGACCAGCTGCTCGACACCGCGATCCTGCTCAACGTGATCCCCGAGCGCTACCAGCGTCTCGGCTTCACCGAGCCGGAGGAGACCCTGTTCGCCATGTCCCGCGGCTACCAGGGCGACAAGGGCGACGTGACCGCCCTGCCGATGAAGAAGTGGTTCACCACCAACTACCACTACATCGTGCCGGAGATCGAGCCGTCCACCGAGATCAAGCTCAACGGCACCAAGCCGTTCGACGAGTACCTCGAAGCCAAGGATCTCGGCATCGAGACCAAGCCGGTGCTCATCGGCCCGTACACCTTCCTCAAGCTCGCCCGCGACGACGACGCCCAGGAGCTCACCTTCGACAAGGGCCTCGTGAACGCGGTCGCCGCCGTGTACGCCCAGGTGCTCGCCAAGTTCAACGAGCTCGGCGCCAAGTGGATCCAGATCGACGAGCCGTTCCTCGTGCTCGACAAGCAGCCGGGCGACGTGGAGCTGTTCAAGAGCCTCTACGCGAAGATCCTGCCCGCCCGCGACGGCAAGATCAAGGTGCTGCTCAACACGTACTTCGGCCACATCGCCGACGTGTACGAGACCGTCAACCTGCTCGGCTTCGACGGCATCGGCCTCGACCTCAACGAAGGCAAGGACGAGAACCTCGCCGCCGTCTCCAAGCACGGCGTCGCCGAGAACACCACGATCTTCGCCGGCGTCGTCAACGGCCGCAACATCTGGCGCAACGACTACGCCGTGAGCCTCGGCCTCGTCGACGCCCTCAAGCAGGTCACGCCGAACGTCGCCGTCTCCACCGCCAGCTCCCTGCTGCACGTGCCGTTCAGCACCGAAGGCGAGACCGCCCTCGACCCGGCCGTGCTCAAGCACTTCGCGTTCGCCGTCGAGAAGCTCGGCGAGCTCAAGGAGATCGCCGCCCTCGCCGACGCCGACGACGAGGCCCGCAAGGCTGACCCGGCGCTCGCCGCCAACCAGGAGCTGTTCGATGGCACCCGCGTGTCCGCCGACCCGAAGGTCGCCGAGCGCATCGCCGCCCTCACCGAAGCCGACTACACGCGCCAGCCGGCCCGCGCCGAGCGCCAGAAGCTGCAGCGCGAGGCCCTCGGCCTGCCGCTGCTGCCCACCACCACGATCGGCTCCTTCCCGCAGACGCGCGAGGTGCGCGCCGAGCGTGCGAAGTTCCGCAAGGGCGAGATCACCAAGGAAGCATACGACGAGTTCATCAAGGGCCAGATCGACGCGTGCATCAAGCACCAGGAGGAGATCGGCCTCGACGTGCTCGTCCACGGCGAGTTCGAGCGCAACGACATGGTCGAGTACTTCGGCCAGAACCTCAACGGCTTCCTGTTCACCAAGAACGCGTGGGTCCAGTCCTACGGCACCCGCTGCGTCAAGCCTCCGATCGTGTGGGGCGACGTCTCCCGCGCCAAGCCGATCACCGTCGAATGGTCCGCTTACGCGCAGAGCCGCACGAACCACGTCATGAAGGGCATGCTCACCGGCCCGGTCACCATCCTCAACTGGTCCTGGCCTCGTGAGGACATCACCCACGAGCAGCAGACCCAGCAGCTGGCCCTCGCCATCCGCGACGAGGTGCTCGACCTGGAGGCCGCCGGCATCAAGGTCATCCAGATCGACGAGGCCGCCCTGCGCGAGAAGCTGCCGCTCAGGAAGACCGACTGGCACTCCAAGTACCTCGACTGGGCCGTGCCCGCGTTCCGTCTCGTGCACTCCGGCGTCAAGCCGACCACGCAGATCCACACGCACATGTGCTACTCCGAGTTCAACGACATCATCCGCGACATCGACGCGATGGACGCCGACGTGATCTCCTTCGAGGCGTCCCGCGGCGACCTCGTCGTGCTCGACGCCATCCACGAGGCCAACTTCGAGACCGAGGCCGGCCCGGGCGTCTACGACATCCACTCCCCGCGCATCCCCTCCGAGCAGGAGATCGAGGAGCGCATCGGCGAAATCCTCAAGAAGATGAGCGTCGAGAAGGTCTGGATCAACCCGGACTGCGGTCTGAAGACCCGCGGCAACGCGGAGACCTGGCCGAGCCTCGAGCACCTCGTCGCCGCCGCCAAGGCCGTGCGCGCCCAGCTCGCCAAGTGACCGCGTCCCGCGAAACGCAATGAATGAGTGAGGCTCCCTCGTCCGAGGGAGCCTCCTTTATCGAGGAAGGTTTGCAATCATGCATCAGCCGATGTTCTCGCTGGAAGTGTTCCCGCCCAAGCGGGACGCGCCCGTCGGCACCATCTACGACACGCTCGACGGCCTGCAGGGCATGCACCCGGACTTCATCTCGGTGACCTACGGCCACGGCACGCACGCCGACCGCACCGCCACCGCGCGCATCGCCAACACGATCCGCAAGGAATACCGCATCCCCACGGTCGCCCACCTGACCGCCCTCTACTCCGACGAGGCGAAGGTCGACGAAGCGTTGGAGATGTTCGAGCACGCCGGCGTCGACGCCGTGCTTGCCCTGCGCGGCGACTACATCGAAGGGGAGACCCCGGTCGGCGTCTTCGAGCACGCCATCGACCTGGTACGCTACATCCGCGCGCGCAAGCCGGAGCTCAAGGTGTTCGGCGCCTGCTATCCGGAAGGACACTACCAGGCCGCCTCGCTCGACCAGGACATCGACTATCTCAAGGCCAAGGTCGACGCCGGCGCCACGCATCTCATCTCCCAGCTGTTCTACGACAACGAGGACTTCTACCGCTTCCTCGACAAGGCGCGCGCCGCCGGCATCGACGTGCCGATCGAGGCGGGCATCATGCCGATCAACGGCGCGAAGTCGCTGCGCTCCATGGCGGCGAAGAACAACACGGTCGTGCCGCCCGCCGTCGAGGCGTTGCTCGAGAAGTGGGGGAGCGACGTGCCCACGCTGCGCGAGGCGGGCATCAACTACGCGTCCACGCAGATCACCGACCTCGTCGCGCACGGCGTCGACGGCGTTCACCTGTACACGATGAACCGTCCCGCCACCACGCGTCGCATCTGGCGCAACGTGCGTCCCCTGTTCACCAAGACGGAGGAGTGACGGTGATCCGGCGGTGATTCTGTGGTCCGGGAGCGGCGCCGAATCACCGCCGAGCCGGTCCCGAATCGACGGAAGGCGGTGGAATCCCATGTCGGGAATCCACCGCCTTCCGTCATCCGCGATGCGGGGAACGGGCGTCACTTCCGCTTCTTCGACGCCTTTCCGCCGTTCCCCCCGCCGCGCTTCACCGGAGCCTTCCTCGGCTGCAGCCACGGGAAACGACGGAGCGCCCACGCGTGCAACGGCGGGATCTTGCCGATGGCGAAGCCCGCCAGCATCGCGAACGTCGCCGCCCAGGAGGCGGCGTCCTGCTTCATGAAGATCAGCACGACGATCAGACCCACGCCGACCACGCCGAGCACCTGCGAGGCCTTGTTCTGCTCCTCGGTGAGCTCGTCCTTCCTGAACGGAACCAGACCGAAGAACACGCCTATCGGCACGCCGACCACGCACGAGGCGACGACGCCCGCGATATCAACAGCGTTCATGACCATACCCTTTCCGGACCGTCCGCGGCACGCGTGCGCGGCGCGGCGTCCGACATGCGGCGCCGGCCGCCGTGAGAGGCCCCGCCGCGAAACGATTGCGACCGCGTCCCAGTCTAACGCAGGGCGCGGTGTACATTAGCTAGGTATGAACGCAAATGACGCATTCCGCCCCTCCGCGATGGATCTGATCCGCGCGGGCCTGCAGAACCTCGACGACGCGCGCGGGCAGTTCGACCGTCTCAAAGCCGACGGGGTGCCGGACGATCGGCTGCGGTTCATCCTCAAGGCGCTCGCCGAGGCATGCGACCCGGACGCGGCCCTCGCCAACCTCGTCGGCATCACCAACGCCGTGCAGAGCCAGGGGCGCGACTTCGAGGAGATGGTGCCCGACCAGCCGGCGTTCGAACGGCTCGTCACCGTGCTCGGCGTATCCGACGCGCTCGGCAAGCTCATGCGCTTCCGTCCCGAACTCGTCGAAGCCGCATCCAAGGACAGCTGCGACAGCCACCTGTACGACCACGCGCAACGACGCGCGCACATCCTCAAGGCCGTCGGCGCCGATTCGGACGAGACGGCCGCGCCCGCCGCCACACTTCCGCTCGCCGAATCCGCCACCGCGCTGCGCGGCACCTACCGCCGCCAGCTCGCCGCCATCATGGCGCAGGACGCCACCGCCGCCGACCCGTGCGCCATCCAGCCGACCATCAGCCGCGAACTGTCCGATTTGGCCGACGCGGCGCTCGAAGGCGCGCTCGCCATCGCCCGCCACGAAGTGCCCGGCAGCGAACACGTACGGTTCGTCATCATCGGCATGGGCAAGCTCGGCGCCCAGGAACTGAACTACGTGTCCGACGTGGACCTCATCTACGCGGTCGAACCCGCCGACAAGGAAATCGGACGCCAGGAGCTCATCCGCATCGGCACGAAGATGGCCACCACCCTGCAACGCGTATGCCAGTCCGTGATCATGGGCGTCGCCGAACCGACCTTGTGGCAGATCGACGGAGGGCTGAGGCCCGAAGGCAAGGACGGCCCGCTGGTGCGCACCATCGACTCGCATCAGGGCTACTACGAGCAGTGGGCGGAGAACTGGGAGTTCCAGGCGCTCCTGAAGGCCCGGCCCGTCGCCGGCGACCCGGAGCTCGGACGCGCCTACATGGACATGACCCGACCGTTCGTCTGGTCCGCCGCCAAACGCGACAACTTCGTCTACGACTGCCAGAAGATGCGCAAGCGCGTCGAAGACCTCATCCCCGCGCCGCTCAAGGACCGCGAGATCAAACTCGGCAAAGGCGGTCTGCGCGACGTCGAATTCACCGTGCAGATGCTCCAGCTCGTCCACGGGCGCACCGACGAGACGCTGCGCACCCGCTCCACGCTCGAATCGTTGGCGCGTCTCGCCGAAGGCGGCTACGTGTCGCGCAAACAGGCCGCGCGGATGTCCGCCGACTACCGGTTCGAACGCGTGCTCGAACACCGTCAGCAGATGTGGGCGTTGAAACGCACCCACCTGTTCCCCGACCTGGGCGCGGGGGCGAACCTCGGCGGGCTCGAACGCAAACGCGACGTGGACGTGGACGCGCTGAACCAGAACCAGGAGCTGCGTCGCGTGGCACGCGCCTTCCACCTCCACCCGGAGGAACTCGTCGAACGCTACGACGAGACGCGCCGTGAAGTGCGCCACCTCCACCTCGACATCTACTACCGGCCGATGCTGCCCGTCTCCGCGCAACTGGAGGACGACCAGATCGACCTGAGCCAGGATGCGGCCCGCGAACGCTTCAGCTCCATCGGATTCGGCGATCCGGACGCCGCCATGCGCCACGTCGTCGCCCTCACCAACGGCCTCGGGCGCGCCGCCAAGATCAATCGCATCATCCTGCCCGCCGTGCTCGAATGGCTTGGCCAAGGCCAGAACCCGGACATGGGCCTGCTCAACTGGCGCAAACTCGAAGAGCATTTCGGCACCGAAAGCGAATACCTCGGCTTCCTGCGCGACTCCACATCCGCCGCGCAGCGCCTGTGCCACGTGCTGTCCAACTCCCGCTTCCTCGGCGACGCGCTCAACAAGTCCGTCGAATCGGTCACCTGGCTCGGCAACGACGAACGGCTCAAGGCGCGCACACGCGACAGCCTCGACGTGCAATGCCGCTCCTCGCTGGAACGCAACGCGGGCGACATCAACGACTTCGCCACCTCAATGCGCGCCATGCGCCGGCACGAGATCGAACGCATCGGTCTCGCCTGGATGAGCGGCGTGATGGACGACGCCGCGTCATTGGAAGGCATGACCGACGTGTACGACGCGATCATCGACGCGGCGCTCACCTGGGCGGTCAACAACCGGATGCGCGAATTCGGGGCGGACGGCGGCTCCGATGCCGGTGGGGCCGCCGCGGCGCCTGCCGCGCTCGCCGTCATCGGCATGGGACGCTACGGCGGACGTGAGGTGAACTTCAGCTCCGACGCGGACGCGATCATCATCTACCGTCCCGGCGATGGCGTCGACGAGCGCACGGCGAACCTGTTCGCCCGCAAGGTCGTCGAGGACCTGCGCGCCATCCTGCAAGGGCCGACCACGCTGGAACCGAAGATCGAACTCGACCTGGATCTGCGGCCGGAAGGCAAGAACGGGCCGCTCGTGCGCTCCTACGCCTCCTGCGAGGAGTACTACCGCTCCTGGTCGAGCACGTGGGAGCGGCAGGCGCTGCTGCGCGCCCGGTATGCGGCCGGCGACGAGGCGCTCGCACGCGACTTCCTCGCCAACCTCGCCGACCCGCTGCGCTACCCGCACGTCGACCTGACCGACGCCGAAATCGGCGACATCCGCAAACTCAAGGCGCGCATGGAGGCGGAACGACTGCCGCGCAACGTGCGCCGCGACCGCCACCTCAAACTCGGCAAAGGCGGCCTATCCGACGTGGAATGGACCGTGCAGCTCATGCAGCTGCGTCACGCCGGCGACATCAAGGAGCTGCGCGTTGGCGGCACTCTGGCGGCCCTCGACGTGCTCGAACGCCGCAAGCTCATCGACGCGGGCGACGCCGCGACCCTGCGCCACGCGTGGACGATGTGCACGGCGGCGCGCAACGGCAACTACCTGTGGTCCGGACGCGTCAACCAGGCCGACATCCTGCCCGACGACATGTATTCGCTCGGCGGCATCGCCGTCTACCTCGGCTACGACGCGAACCGCGGGCAGCATTTCGAGAACGACCTGCTCGCCGTCATGCGCAAGGCCAGGGAGGTCACCGACCGTCTGTTCTACGGGCGCTGAGTGGTCCGGGGTATGGGAACCGGGCGGCGCGATGCGGCATGCGTCCGTCGCCCGGCCCTCTGCAATCGCGCGGGGAAGAGATAGCGGTGTCTGCTCTCCCTGTGAGGGGGAGCTGCCGGCCTTTGGCCGACTGTGGGGGGTTGTTGGGTTGTTTGTGGTCGGTTTTTCGACACGCCGGTGGAGGCTAGTGTTTGCAGGGGTTTTGGTGGTTGTTTTGTGGTGTGGGTTTGCGTGTGTGGTCGGTGTGGTGTAGGTTATTCATTCGCTGCCGCTGAGCGGTCGGGGTTCCTTCCTGTTGGTTGGTTTCCGGGTTGCTTGGCGTGTGTGGTGGTTTGAGAACTCAAGAGTGTGTTGTACTACTTACTTCTTTATAGTCAATGATTGCCAGTCCGATTCCCGCTCGTTTTCGAGTACCCGGGGGGGTTTGATGGGGGTCGGGGTTTTTGTGCGAACGTCCTTCCTTATAGGATGTTCCGTCTTTTTTCTTTTTTGGGAGCCGTTTGTTTGGTTCTCTTCATGAAGTTTTTTTGTGGAGGGTTCGATTCTGGCTCAGGATGAACGCTGGCGGCGTGCTTAACACATGCAAGTCGAACGGGATCCTGCCAGCTTGCTGGTGGGTGAGAGTGGCGAACGGGTGAGTAATGCGTGACCGACCTGCCCCGTACTCCGGAATAGCTCCTGGAAACGGGTGGTAATGCCGGATGTTCCAATATGCTGCATGGTGTGTTGGGAAAGGGTTTTACTGGTATGGGATGGGGTCGCGTCCTATCAGCTTGACGGTGGGGTGATGGCCTACCGTGGCTTCGACGGGTAGCCGGCCTGAGAGGGCGACCGGCCACATTGGGACTGAGATACGGCCCAGACTCCTACGGGAGGCAGCAGTGGGGAATATTGCACAATGGGCGCAAGCCTGATGCAGCGACGCCGCGTGCGGGATGACGGCCTTCGGGTTGTAAACCGCTTTTAGCAGGGAGCAAGGCTTNGGGGGTTTGATGGGGGTCGGGGTTTTTGTGCGAACGTCCTTCCTTATAGGATGTTCCGTCAATTGTTTTTAGTGAGAGTCATCTGTCGATGTCTTTCTGCAATGTTTTTTGTGGAGGGTTCGATTCTGGCTCAGGATGAACGCTGGCGGCGTGCTTAACACATGCAAGTCGAACGGGATCCTGCCAGCTTGCTGGTGGGTGAGAGTGGCGAACGGGTGAGTAATGCGTGACCGACCTGCCCCGTACTCCGGAATAGCTCCTGGAAACGGGTGGTAATGCCGGATGTTCCAATATGCTGCATGGTGTGTTGGGAAAGGGTTTTACTGGTATGGGATGGGGTCGCGTCCTATCAGCTTGACGGTGGGGTGATGGCCTACCGTGGCTTCGACGGGTAGCCGGCCTGAGAGGGCGACCGGCCACATTGGGACTGAGATACGGCCCAGACTCCTACGGGAGGCAGCAGTGGGGAATATTGCACAATGGGCGCAAGCCTGATGCAGCGACGCCGCGTGCGGGATGACGGCCTTCGGGTTGTAAACCGCTTTTAGCAGGGAGCAAGGCTTCTGGTTGAGTGTACCTGTTGAATAAGCACCGGCTAACTACGTGCCAGCAGCCGCGGTAATACGTAGGGTGCAAGCGTTATCCGGAATTATTGGGCGTAAAGGGCTCGTAGGCGGTTCGTCGCGTCCGGTGTGAAAGCCCATCGCTTAACGGTGGGTCTGCGCCGGGTACGGGCGGGCTGGAGTGCGGTAGGGGAGACTGGAATTCCCGGTGTAACGGTGGAATGTGTAGATATCGGGAGGAACACCAATGGCGAAGGCAGGTCTCTGGGCCGTTACTGACGCTGAGGAGCGAAAGCGTGGGGAGCGAACAGGATTAGATACCCTGGTAGTCCACGCCGTAAACGGTGGATGCTGGATGTGGGGCCCTTTCCACGGGTCCCGTGTCGGAGCCAACGCGTTAAGCATCCCGCCTGGGGAGTACGGCCGCAAGGCTAAAACTCAAAGAAATTGACGGGGGCCCGCACAAGCGGCGGAGCATGCGGATTAATTCGATGCAACGCGAAGAACCTTACCTGGGCTTGACATGTTCCCGACGACCGCAGAGATGTGGTTTCCCTTCGGGGCGGGTTCACAGGTGGTGCATGGTCGTCGTCAGCTCGTGTCGTGAGATGTTGGGTTAAGTCCCGCAACGAGCGCAACCCTCGCCCCGTGTTGCCAGCAGTTCGGCTGGGGACTCACGGGGGACCGCCGGGGTCAACTCGGAGGAAGGTGGGGATGACGTCAGATCATCATGCCCCTTACGTCCAGGGCTTCACGCATGCTACAATGGCCGGTACAGCGGGATGCGACATGGCGACATGGAGCGGATCCCTGAAAACCGGTCTCAGTTCGGATTGGAGTCTGCAACCCGACTCCATGAAGGCGGAGTCGCTAGTAATCGCGGATCAGCAACGCCGCGGTGAATGCGTTCCCGGGCCTTGTACACACCGCCCGTCAAGTCATGAAAGTGGGCAGCACCCGAAGCCGGTGGCCTAACCTCCTTTGGAGGGTGGAGCCGTCTAAGGTGAGGCTCGTGATTGGGACTAAGTCGTAACAAGGTAGCCGTACCGGAAGGTGCGGCTGGATCACCTCCTTTCTACGGAGAA
>NZ_JBKEVC010000003.1:0-1394 GCF_056356895.1 Bifidobacterium sp. LH_424 | reverse complement strand
CCGGTGTGTGCCCCACGGCCGCGAAGTCCGCGGTTCGGTCGGGGTTGCTGGTGTGGAAGAGATCATGGGCTATGGCGCGTGTCCTTCGGGGTGCGTGCGGGTTTGTGGTGTGGCATGCTTTTGGGTTCCCGGATCGCCACCCTCCAGGCCGTTGGGTTTGGGGTGCGGGTCCGATTCCGCCGGGTTTCCGTGCCGGTCCTTGTGTGGGCTGGTGTGGGGCTTGGTGTGTGTTGGTGGTTTGAGAACTGGATAGTGGACGCGAGCAAGAGAACGAATTTGTTTTTCTTGTTTTGTTGATTTCGATCGAACTCCGAGGCTTTTGTCTTGGTGTTCGTTCGGTCGTTTTGTTGTGACCGTCAACGTGTTGTGTTGATGTGTCGTCCGATGTATTCGCGAATTTGGTTTTTGCCGGCTTCATGCTTCGAGTGTGTTGCTGGTAAGGGCGCAGTGGTGGATGCCTTGGCGGACAGGACCGATGAAGGACGTGTGGGGCCGCGATAGGCCTGGGGGAGCCGCCGACAGGGCTTTGATCCCAGGATGTCCGAATGGGGGAACCCGCCACCCTCGATGGGGTGGCACCGCTTTATGCGGGGGGTACGCAGGGAAGTGAAACATCTCAGTACCTGTAGGAAAGGATGTTCCGTGAGTAGTGGCGAGCGAAAGCGGATCAGGCCAAACCGGTGTCGTGTGATACCCGTCGGGGGTTGCGGCATCGGGGTTGCGGGAGCGTGTGTCCCGGTTCCGACGGACCGGGCGTGAGTTAGAAAACCGTGTGCGAGACGAACAGGATTGGATGCCTGGCCGTGGAGGGTGATGGCCCCGTAGTCGTATGCGCATGGTCTCATGATTGCGTGTTCCCAAGTAGCGCGGGCCTCGTGGAATCCCGTGTGAATCCGCCCCGACCGTGGGGTAAGCCTAGATATTCCTGTCCGACCGATAGTGAACTAGTACCGTGAGGGAAAGGTGAAAAGCACCCCGGGAGGGGAGTGAAAGAGTACCTGAAACCGTGCGCCTACGATCCGTCGGAGCCTCTTTGATGGGGTGACGGCGTGCCTATCGAAAAATGAGTCTGCGAGTCAGTGGCAGGTGGCGAGCGTAACCCGTGTGGGGTACGCGTAGCGAAGGCGAGTCTGAATAAGGCGTCTGAGTCGCTTGTCCTGGACCCGAAGCGGGATGATCTAGCCCTGGGCAGGTTGAAGCGCGGGTAGGACCGTGTGGAGGACCGCACCCACCTGGGTTGAAAACCGGGGGGATGAACTGGGGCTGGGGGTGAAAGGCCAATCAAATTCCGTGATAGCTGGTTCTCTCCGAAATGCATTTGGGTGCAGCGTCGGGTGATTGCTTGCGGGGGGTAGAGCTACTGGATGCTTGAGGGCCCATACCGGGTACCGACA